>NZ_JBXASN010000017.1:0-115353 GCF_058809335.1 Ancylobacter sp. GW821-FHT10E12
AGCTTCCGGCTCGAGGTCAGCTGATGCAGGTATCCATAGACATAAAGCTTGAGCATCGTGCCCGGCGCGTAGCCGGGTCGGCCGGTCGATGCCGGCTGCACGCGGGCAAAACCGAGCTCGGCCAGATCGAGTTCATCGACGAAGGCGTCGATGATGCGGACCGGGTTGTCGGGATCGACATAGTCCTCCAAACAAGCGGGCAGAAAGCTCGCCTGATGACGGTCGGCAGCCTCGACAAAACGCCCCATCTGGCACCTCCGAAGCAGTGCCTAAACATAGCATAATCAGGGGTTTTCACACAGCCTCGGCCCCAAACCGGCCATTCATCGTCGCCGCAGCGAACTTCTGCTTCTGGCGCGTCAAAGTCATTTTCAAGTCCAGCCTGCTGACATCAACCGTCGGCTCATTCATATGTCGAGTCCCCTCTTTCGCCCGAGTTCCCATGAGATGCTGTTGCCGCGGGCGATGCCGGCGACGGTCTGACCGAGGTGCTGTTCCAGAACAGGCCGCCAGGGCACGAGGCTGAAGCCCATGCCGTCGTCGAGCATGGCGAAACGGCCGCTGGCGAGCATGATGGAGCGGCGATAGACGCCGCCGACGCGCTCACCATCCTGAACGGCGCGATGCGGCAACCCGGTCTCAGCGACGATCTTCTTCGCCACCGCCTCGATCTCACGGTTGCGCAGCGTCGCAAGCAGGTTGTGGGTAAAGAAGACGCGCTGGCCGCGTCGTTCGGCGAGACCCTGTTCGACAAGGTGGTCTTCCCGGTCCCGCATGGCGTCACGCACTTCCGCACCGAAGCCGGTCTGGGCGAGGCCGGAAACATCGCCGAAGCGCTGACGGTCGAGCCAGGTCGCACCGATGGCGCGGGCCTGCCGGTCGATCGGCAGATGCGAGCGCAGCTCGACATCGACGCCGCCGAGGCGCTTCGCGTCGTAGGCTTTGCCGCGCTCGGCAAGATCGTCGGGCACGCGCCATACGCCGTCCTCGATGCGCTCGACGATGCCGGCGCGGCGCAGCGCTTCGAGCCGGCGGACATGGGCGGCGACAAAGCTGTCCGGATCATGCTCCGGCTTCGCCGCTGCGCGCTCCAGGCCAAGGTGATGATCGGTGCGATAGATACCGTCCGTGGTGAGGCCGGCGACGGTCAGGTCCGCCGTCCGTTCGGTCGCGGCGCGGGTTTCGACGATGCCGCCGATCGGCAGCGCCTCGAGGTCTGTGCCGTGCGCGAGCGGAACGTAGTGGGCGCGGCCGTCGATGCCGTCTACGATCAGGTAACCGCGGTCGTAAAGCTCGTCGGCCAGGCCCTTGTCGACGATACGGCCGACGATAGGCGCAGGTGATGATGCCGCATCCTGCACGACCAGCTCGCGCTTCTTGCCGGACATGGCGCGCTGCATGGTGCGGACGATGTCGCCGCGCTCGCCCATCCCGCGCAAGGTGGCTTCGGCATCGGCATGCAGCGTCCAAGCACAATTGCCGATGTGCTCGGCAAGACCCATCCCGGTGAGCTGCTGAAGACGGCCGATCATCGCCGTGCGGCGGAAGCGGGCGTGGGCGTCAGTCGGTTCGGATAGAAGGTTGACCACGCCATCTTCGGCCTCGCGCTGGATCATGCGATCGAGGCCGGTCCATCGTTCTTGATCGACCTCCCTCAGCGTGCTGTTTCGGATTTCCATCTCGGTGCGCGGGCCGAGCCATTCGGTCGCCAGCTCACGGGCACGGTTGCGCATGCCGTTCGAGATGTAGTCGCGGGCGATGACGAGATCCGATCCGTCATCTTGACGGCCGCGCAGCACAATATGGGTGTGGAGATTGTCGGTGTTCCAGTGATCGACCGCCATCCAATCGAGCCGGGTGCCGAGATCGGCTTCCATGCGGCTCATGAGTTGGCGGGTATAGGACTTCACGTCGCCCATGTCGCCGGCGTCCTCCGGCGAGACGATGAAGCGGAACTGGTGCCGGTCTTCGCGACCGCGCTCCTCGAAAGCGGCGATGTCGGCTTCGTCGGTGCCGGGACCGTAGGCATGGGCCTTGCTGCCATCCTTCGTCACGCCGTCGCGTTCGATATAGCGCAAATGGGTGATGGTCGATCGCGCGCCGGCCTTCTCCAGATTGACCAGTCGGGTCTTGATGACGACGCGGCGCGAATTGCCCCGCAGCGACTGGCCGGCGAACTTCGCTGCGACATGGCCGCGGCCGAACCGGGCGCCGCCCCGTGATGACCGCCGTTGGAGGGTTCCGCTGCCGCTCGGCCCGGCCTTGGATGTGGCCTTGAGCACGCGGCTCGTGAACTTCGGCGTCCGCGCGCGGCCGTGCGATCGTGGCGGTGCGACCCTCGGCCGGAAGCGGTCGTCATCACGGTCGGCCATGACCGCGCTCCGTGCAAGCCGGTACAAGCCGATGCGACGAAGCGCGCGAATGCTGCCGTGCCATCAACGGCTTCGCCTCGCGACCGGCACGTGGGTCTCCCCGTCGCGCGCCGCTCCAACCGACGTGCAGACAAGACATTCCGAACGGCCGCGTGCCGTCCGCTTTTATCTTGCCCTGCGCCTTCGGCGCTCCGCTTACCTGCTTCACAGTGGTCATGAGATCATTCCGTCTGCACATCGGGGCTGTCGCTATCCGGCGGTTCCGCCTGCTCAGCGCGGGGCTTGATGGTCGCGAACAGCGCTCCTCCAGATGAACGCTGCGGTCTCTTTGCCGGCTCGGATTTCGTCTTCGTGTCGACCGCGAACAGCGACGATTCCAAGCCGCCGGTCGTGTGCACAGCAGAACCGGCGAAGAGCCCAGGAGATGTCTTTCCGGCGATCGACGCGAGCTTGTCGAGGTAGGCTTGCGTCTCGCCAGGGAGCGGCACGCCGAGAAGCTTGTGCTCCTCGTACCGCGCCGGTCCTGCGTTGTAGGCGGCAAGGAATCCTGGCGAGCCGTAACGATCGTGCATCTCGCGCAGATAGGCCGCACCGGCTATGATGTTATCGTGAGAGTCGAACGGATCGTTGCCGAGACCGTATCGGGCACTGAGCTCGGTCCATGTCGCGGGCATGATCTGCATCAACCCCATCGCGCCTTTCGACGACACGGCGCGCGCATCACCGTGACTTTCGACGCCCATGACGGATCGTATCCAGCGCTCCGGAATGTTGAAGCGACGTGCGGCTTTCGCGATCGACACGCCCCACGGATCGGCCGAATGCAGATGATCGCCCAACGCGCTTTCAGGCGTCGGCGATAACGTGGGCTCGGCCCAGCATTCGACGCCTGCAATCGCGAGCATCATGCAGGCCGCAGTCGTGTGCATGATGCGAAGGAACGGGAGGCGTCGGCACGCTTGCGCGCCTCCTCGTCCGAACGCCGACAGCCTGCCATCGTGCTCGCTGCGATCAAGGGCAAGGCTGCGCCGGCCGCGATGCGGCCGCCCTTGACCTGCGCTGCGCGCGACGGCTGCCTGACAGGCGATCGGGTCGGAGGGATGATCCGGATTCCGATCGATCAAAGGGATGATGGCAGAGCCGGCTTCACGCGTAGAACGCATTGTGTCAGCTCCGTTCTTCACGTTTTGACGGCCGGTTCCACAATAGGTGCCACACCTTGTCGTCAGCGTCGGACTGGAACAGGTTGGCGCGGAGCGGCTGTGTGAAGGATGGATCGTCGATCGAGCGCGAGAAATAGTCGCCGGCCCTCTCGCCCGTGCGTTTCCAGCCGGCCCCGACTTCGAGATCGGTGACGGCGAAAATGCGATAGTCCGGCGCGTTCTCCGCCTCCGCATTCTCGGCCGGTTTGATGGTCAGTTCGGCATCAAGCGTCGGCGTCCGAATGCGGCCGGAAAAACCGTCCTTTGTCGTCTTGAAGATTCCGATCTGGGGCATCCTTTCCTCCTTGGCTGAGTGTGGAGACGGCGCCGTCATGGCCCGTCGGAAACCGGCTCTGACGCCGGATCGGTATTGCCGTCGGCGGTCCAGACGGGGACTGCGCGGCCGATGATCGAACTGAGCGGGAGCGGACCGAAGTATCGGCTGTCGAAGGAGTCCGGCGCGTCCCAGTTCATGAGGAAGGCGGCGTCCTTGTCGATGACGCGGCAGCCCTGCCAGACGGGCAACGATCGGCCACGACTGTCCTGTTCACGGGCCGCGCCGTAACGTGCTCCATAGGCGATGATGTCGAGCCCGGCGCGACAAACGGTCTGGCCCGCGAGCGCCAGCACCCGTTTGAGAAGCGGGACGCCGCGCGGCAGATATCCACGCTCAGCGAGGAAGCGGCCGAGCGCCTCCGGCGGTATGACGACGGCAAGGTCCGTGACCGCGATCCGGTCCGCTGCCTCGATGCGATAGAGGCCGATCGGCACGCTTGCCGACGCGTTCCAGATGAGGCGCGGCGTGTGCGCCGACCAGACGGGAGCCGCGATTAGGCCTATCCCGCAGATCATTGCGGAGATGATCGCCGCGCGCGTCATGACAGCAACTTGCGGCGGCGCAGCCAGGCGGCATGCTGCTCATGTGAATAGGCGCGCGGTGACTGGCGAGACCAGAGCCTGTTGTGGACATGCTGCCAGTATTCCGATGATGCCTCAGCAGGGTCAATGCTGAGCGCCTCGACGGCCTCGACCATCTTCAAAGCACGCTCGACCTGATGCCAACCTGAGACGAAGAGCAGAGTTTCCGCGCCGGGATGCACATAGGGCCACAGGGAGCATGTTTCGCCCGGCTCAACAGTGCGCATGATGGTGATGTGCGAGACGGCGGTGCCGTACAGCCCGTTCTCCCAACGCAGCAATGCGAAGACGCTGTTTGGCGCGAAGAGCGCGAGGCGTCTTCGCCGATCAAGCTGGCGCTCGCGAACCGGCCTTGCAAAGCGCAGGCGGATGTTGAAGCGATCGCGCTCGAAGACGGTGGTGACGCTGGTATAGCGACGCGCGCTCATGCGTCCTCTCCCGCTTCGGGAAAGCTCATTTCGAGCAGATTGCGGATCATCTCGGCGACGGTGACACCCTGTTGGAAGGCGGCGACCTTGACGCGGCCGCGAAGCTCCGGCGTCACGTCGATCGTCAACCGGGCGGTGTAGATGTCGGCCTTCGCCGCCGACGCGCTCGCGGGCGCGGCATTGGCGTCTGAAGAACTGTTTCCCTGCTGCACCCACGCGTCGGCTGCGGGTGCAGCGGGCTTCGCGCCGAAGGCGACACGCTTGCCGCTCATGGGGTCTCTCCCATGATCTCGGCGGCGAGCGCTGTGATCTCTCGAGCGGCCGCTCCATCGGGCTCCAGTTCGCGCGCAAGCTGTCCGGTCGTGACACCTTCCGCGAAGACGACGCGCTGACCGATGTCACCGGCGAGCACCGGGAAACCTTCGGGCAAAGCGGCGCGCACGTCGCGACCGATGATCGTGCCGACGATGCGGCGGTTGACGACGAAGGCGGCACGAAGCTGCGGCTTGAACAGCCGCGCTTCACTAATAAGCGAAACGATCTCGGCACTCGCCCAGACATCATAGGGCGACGGTTGGACCGGAATCAGCACCAGGTCGGCGGCGAGAATCGCCGATCGGGCGAGTGCAGTGACGCGCGGCGGACCATCGATGACGACATGGTCGACGCCGCGCGCGATCTCCGGCGCCTCACCGTGCATCGTCTCGCGAGGCAGGCCAACGACACCGAACAGACGGGCCAGGCCGCTCTCCGCTCGGCGCTGTGACCAGTCGAGGGCTGAGCCCTGCGGATCGGCGTCGATGACGGTGACACGCGCATCACGCGCAGCAAGCTCACCGGCGAGATGCGTGGCGAGCGTCGTCTTGCCGACGCCGCCTTTCTGGTTGAGGAGCGCGATGATCATGAAGCGCGCTCCGTGCGAGCAGGAGAGCGCTTATCAGTACGGTCCGTCGATGTCGAAGGGTGTTTCGTTCCGCCTGGCGTGACGAACGGACGGGTCTTTGTACAGGATTGCCTAACAGCGGATCGCGTAATATTCTTTTGTGTAGATTCACCGCAGCTTGGCTTGTCTGGAAATCTCTCCAGTAAATCGCCAAGACAAAAGAAATATAAGTTAGATTCTGTATTAGGAAAGTTAGAGGCGCGAATTTTCCATGCGCCGCAATTACTTAAGGCGGGATCATGCCTTTGATAGCACGATAGTCGTGCCTTCGATAGCACGAGGCCGGTTGCCTTTGATAGCACGAGACTATTCACAGCTTGTACACAGCCCCCTGTGATTGAGCGTTCGGCCGCGATGCGGCCGGGGCGAAGATGAGCAATTCACGCCCGTCATTGAGGCGGTCGATGCGAAGCCGATAGCCCGGCAAGGGCTGATGGCGGACGATCTCGCGGACGTCGCAGGCGAAGTTCGAGAAGCGGGACAGGCTGCCGGACTTGGCGTGGAGATGACGGAAATCGAAGCTCCAGCCCCCGGACTGTCGGCCGCCATGTTTGCGGACCAGGCGATAGAGCCAGCGTTCGAGACCGCCCAACAGATCGAAATAGGTCCGGTCGATGGTGAGGATCAGCGCATTGTCGAGGACGCCTTCATAGAACCAGTCCGGCAAGATGAGTTCGAGGCCGAGCGGCCGACCCTTGGCGTCGAGCCGCTCCTTCCACTCGTTGATCCAGGAGAAGCGATACCGACGACGCTCGGAGGGTTGGCGGATAGAGGTGGCTATGGTGGTAGATTGCAGGCGGTCGAGCGCGGCCTTGAGGCGTTGGTAGTCACGGACCGACGTGCCACGCCCGATGAAGGTCAGGATTTCGTAAGGTGTCGTTGCCATCAGTCGGGATGTGCGAAGCCCGAGGTCGCGTGCCTCCACGATCTGCGAGGCGGCCCAGATCAGGATGTCGGCATCCCATATGGTCGCAAGGCCGAATTCCGCCGTGCCTTCGACATGGATACGGATGTCGCCGGACTGGAACCTGATTGGCTCAACGCGCTTCGATTTGGCGAGCGAGAAGAATGGGTAGGCCATCAGGTCCTGGGCGTCGCGCGTTGCCATGTCGCCGGCACGCGCCCGGAACAGCTCGAGTTGCTCGCGTTCGGATGTGTGTCTGCGCTCCGCCATAATGTGCGTCCCGACCGGCGCTATCAGCGTGCCTGGGCGTAGCGCGGATCAGATGTGGTCTGGCAGGCACGCGCCTCGATCCAGCTTTCGAGGTCGTCGATCGCGTAGACGACGCGGGAGCCAAGCTTGCGGAATTTCGGACCGCCACCGATCACACGCTTCTTATTCAGCGTGTGCGGCGAGAGCTTGAGGTAGGCGGCGGCCTCTTCATTGTTGAGATAACGATGCGCCGGCCTCGGCTCTGTGCGTTCCATGAAACTGCCTCCATCTCAGGCTGGCCGAGCGAAGCCCGATCCAGCGGTTCGGAGGCAGTCTGAGAAAAGTCGGGACTGTTGCTCAGGGAGAATCCGTCATCGGGGCTTTTCTCCCTATCTCAGATTTTGGCGACGCTGGCGGCTTACGAGCGTGATCCGCCCAGAGAAATTTGCGATAACCGCCATTCATGCCAGCCCGGCCGCGCTTGATGAGGTAGCGGACATTCGCACGCAGCTCACCGTCGCTGTGCCAGTGCTCCGCAACTTCCGCCGCACCATAGATGACGCTGGCGATTTCCCGCTCGGAGGCGCCGGCAAGATCGCCGTCGAGCGCCTGCAGCGATCGCATATTGATGAGAGTGGTACGATCCGGCCGTGCCAGCACGGCACCACGAACGGATTGGACAGTCGCCATTGTCGTGGCGAGTTTTTCCGCCGCACGCCATCTTGTCCGGGCACGAGAATCGGCTGCGATCGCAAACGCGAAGGGGCATCCTTCACACAGGTCTCGGCCGAGCGCGATCCGATAGGCGCAGTTCGACGCGACGCCGTTTACGTGGATGCGGTTCCCGTCATGAACCAGCGTCTTGTGGCCGGGTAATGCCCAGACGCTGAATGCCCTAGCTTCGCTTTCCGGGGCTTCATGTGCTGTCAGCTCTACCAGTAAATCTGGGTCGGGCGACCACAGCGGCTGGGCGAAGCGCGCATCGAAAGCTGGATTTTCAAGGAAATCGAAGCCCCCACTTCAGCGCAGGCGTCTGACAAGCTTGAGGGTGCTGATTTCCAAAACGCTGCCAGTCAGCCCGATATTCAGGATGTCGACGAATGTGTTCCCACGCGAGAGCCGGACGGCCGAGAGGGAGAATGTAGAGGTAAGCGGCACTCGCCTGCCAATCGTACGAGTCGGGCAATCTCTGTCTCCTCAGCAGGATATTCCGGCCAAAACAAAGGGCTGTCAGTGATTGCCTGATAGCCGCCGCGTTCCGCCGGACAGTATCCTCAGCATCTTAAGCTCTCCCCCAAGGCGAAGTTTTCCGTAGAATCGACCTTTTGTCGAGACAGTGATTCCGCGAGCCGGGCACAGCCTGGCGAGCCGCGGGCATATCGCGTGGCCGCGCCGGCCGATCCGAGCTTGCGGATCGTCGGAGAATTCTATGATCCGGAAATCCTCAAAACCGGAAAGCCGTGCAGCCGGATTTACGGCCGCACGGCTTTGGGCAAATCAGGCGGCGCGCTCCATCAGCTTCTTGGCCTTGCCTTCAAGGTCAAGCCGGGTGTCCTGATTGGTCTTGGTGCGAGCCAGCGCGGTGATGCCCTGCACGAAATCGAATATGCTTTCGGGCTTGCGGCCTTCCTCGTCCAGCACGGTTTCGATGATCTTCGCCGTCTCCGGCTTGGAGAAACCCCGCTTGCGCAGGAAGCTCTCGCGGTCCTCGTCGGTGCGGGCGACGACACGCTCCCGCGCCGCCTTGATCCCAGCGACGAACGGCGCGGGCGAGGAGTTGGCGAAGCTGGTCAGTGCGGGCGCCGCCTTATGGGAGAAACGCTGCGCGGCGAATTTGCTGTGCCGGATGCTGATTTCCTCGAACCCTTCCACGCCCCAAAGATTGCGGTTCTGGCATACGGCGCGGAGATAGAAAGAGGCGATGCCGAGGGTCTTCGATCCGACTTCCGAATTCCACGCATAAAAGCCCCGGAAATAGAGGTCCGGGTCGCCGTTGGGCAGGCGTCCCGCCTCGATGGGATGGGTGTCGTCGACCAGAAACAGGAACACATCGCGGTCGCTGGCGTAGAGCGTCGTCGTGTCGTTGGTGATGTCCACGAACGGATTGTGCATCATGGTCGCCCAATCCAGCACCCCCGGCACCTTCCACCGGGTATCGCCCGTACCGTTGCCCGCGATCTTCATCACGGCGGCGACAAGCTCATGATCCCAGATGCGCCCATAGTCGGGGCCGGTCACGGCGCGAAGCTCAATGCGTCCGTCGTCGGCCTCGAGCGTCTTCACCAGTTCGGCGCGGTGACTGAGCAAGCCATGCTGCAGGTTGATCCCGGCCAGCGGCGCGGGAAGCTGCCGCATGTAGGATGCGGGCGCGCTCACAAGGCTGCACAACTGGCCGAATGACCAATGCGTCGGGGAAATAGGTTCGGCCCGGCCCGGCACGATCAACGAAAGGCGTTCCGCATCGTCCCGGCTCGCCTCGACACGGACGGCGCGGCTCTCGACGGTGCGAGCATGGCCGCGCTCGGCACGGCTGCGCACCGTGTCGTAAAGCTCGGTGAGGTTCAGATAGCGCTCGTCATCGGGACGGGAAAACCATTCCGAGGAAACGCGGCCGATCCGCTCGCCGCGCGATACGTCCACGCGGAAGCCGGAAGAAACAGGCTGCTGGGTCAGGGTCAGGGTGTTCATGGTCTTTGCTCCTAATGGGCTTGGGTTGAAGCGCAGCGCTGCGCTGCAACCTTGCCCGTCGGCGAGACCGGGGTAGCAAGGCGCAAGGGCGACCAGGCCGGAGGGGGATCACCCGATCTGCACAAGGCGAAGCCGCGGAAGGCTGGGGAGACCGGCCCAGGTGAGCGTCAGCGATCCCTTGCGCCGCGCGGGGGCGGCGCCCCTAGCGAAGCTGCCCGGCGAGAGCGTCAGTGGATGCCGGGCAAATGGATCTGATCAGGATGTGCGAAGCCGCAAAGCCTGACATCCGCACATCCTGATCGCCGTATTTCCTGAAAGGCGGTGGCGGGCATGAGCATGGCGAAGCCCCGCTCTGCGAGCGGGGCTTCTTGAAGTGTTCGACCTCAGTCGCCGTTGCGACGGGACCAGATGAGGTTCTGATTTTCGCCGTCCTCGGCCTCGACCAGGCTGGCGTAGATCGGCGCGGGGAAGCTTGGATCGTCCAGCTTGACGGAGAGATATTCGCGCTGCGTCTCGCGGGCGGTCTTCTTCCAGGCTGCGCCGAACTCGACCGCGCCGGCGAAGATGCGGAAGTCGGGGCCGCGCTCGCTGTCGCCCTCGGTGGGGACGAACTTCACGGTCTTGACGTTGAGGGTCAGGGTCTTGACCGCACCGGTGTAGCCGTTCTCGCTCTTGGTGAAGGTGCCGATGGTCGCCATGGTCGTGTTCCTCTTTCCTTCGGGCCGCACCCATCGCGACCTTGATGGTGGTCGTTCGACCGGGGACGATCGGTCCGCACCCGAAGGGCTGGAACGTTAGTGGAAGACGGCTGGCGACGGCTTTTTGCTTCGCGATGCAAAGCCGCAGGCGGCGGAAAAAAGTTGGCGGCGGACGTTGCGGGAAGACGATCGAGGCGAAGCCGGTCTTCGGTCAGACCCAATCCATTCGAGAACGCGTGGGGCGGCCGTCATGGAAATCATCAGGAACATGGCGATGGTGGCAGTCGGCCTCCGCCCCCTTGTGCGAGACGACGGCGAACCCGGGTCGACCTCTCTACTCCGAACGTGATGGCGAGGTAAATCTATGTTCCGCGGACACTGGCGCGGTCCGGGTCTACGCTCCCTTGGTCGCCTTTGTCGGAGACGATCAATTGCCTAGCGTGGGGCAACCTAACCGAAGGCAGAGCGGATCATTTGGCTTTGGATGTCAGTCCATTCGCGTGGGACACTGCGGCGACCTCGCGGATGATCTCGCAAGGATCGAAGCCAATAACTTCAGCCAGTTCGAGAAACTCGACGACATCGACGCGGCGGCCACCGGATTCGATGGCTGCGACCACAGATTGATATCTGCCGAGGGCATCAGCAAGGTCGGACTGACTCATCCCGGCCTGCGCGCGTTTGTCGACGATGAGCTGGATGAGACGCATATGCCTTGGCGACCGAAGTGTTTTTTGCATATGCGCTGCCGGGGATTGACGAAACCGGCAGATCAATTAAATCGAAATACAGATAACCAGAAAATCTGGTTATCAAGTGAAGCACGAGCACCTGAATGGATTCTCGACTGATGGCGGATCGTCATCCGGTGCTCGGCCGGCTCTACAGGCTCTGGCTTGCACGTAGCGAGGGCGCGGCCATGCCTCTTGCCGGAAGCATCACGGAACATCTGACCGATCTGAACGACGTTGTGGCGTTGATCTGCCAACAGACGAATCCGGAAGCAGCGTGGAGGATCGAGTGGAGCGGCAAGCTCGTCGATCGAGTTTATGGGGTCGCGCTTGCCGGCGAGCCCATCGGCCGGCTTACGCCGGAACGCGGCGACGCCGATAACGAAGCGGCGGTCGTTTTCGAGTCCGGCCGCACGCTAATGATGGAAGATCGGGTGCAGCTTCCGAGCGGCCTCGCTCGCATTGCACGGCTGTACTTGCCGCTGGCCGATGATGCCGGGAATGTCGCTGGTATCCTTGTCGGAATCGCGCAAGTTTCTTGAAAGCCGTAAGCGCGTATTTCAGGACGTAGCTGGGCTAGCTATGGGTGGGAAAAGCCAAGCTGCGAACGATGCCCTTGCAAAAGGGCGTCACGGAATCTATGTATATCCCAATTGGATATACGAGAGACGCGCCATGACCAGTTCCACGGTGTTCACCAGCAATCGCAGCCAGGCCGTCCGCTTGCCGAAGGCCGTCGCCTTTCCCGAGGACGTGCATCAGGTCGATATCCTGAAGATCGGTCGCAGCCGCGTCATCGTGCCAAAGGGCAAGCGCTGGGATGACCTGTTCTCGAGTGGCCCCCGCGTGAGCGAGGATTTCATGGTCGAGCGTGAGCAGCCGGCCGCCGAGGAGCGCGAGTCGTTCTGATGCTAGCCTACATGCTCGACACGAACATCTGCATTTATGTGATGAAAAACTACCCGGTGGAACTGCGGGAAAAATTCAACGCGCTCGCTGAGCAGCTCTGCATTTCCAGCATCACGCTCGGGGAGTTGCACTACGGTGCGGAAAAGTCGGCACGCCGTGCCGAAAACCTGAAATCCATCGAGCATTTTGTGGCGCGCTTGGACGTGCTGCCGTTCGAGGACAAGGCGGCGGCGCACTACGGGCAGGTTCGGGCGGAACTGGAGCGGGCGGGAACACCCTGCGGCCCGCACGACATGCAGATCGGCGCCCACGCACGCGCCGAAGGACTGATCGTCGTAACCAACAACATGCGCGAGTTCGCCCGCATGCCGGGCGTCAGGGTCGAGAACTGGGTCTGACGAGAAGGGGCCGTCGGCCTCCCTAATTCGTTGATAGACGACAATCCCGGCGTTGACCCGTGTCCCCGGGATCATCCTGTTCATAGAATGTTCGAGGCTATCCGGCCGCGCCTCCCGCGCGGCCGGAATTTTCCTTGGTGGGCGGAAGCTGGGACCGTTGACGCGGCCCCGGCTTGGCCTCATTCGGCAGCGATTGAATAGCCGTCGCTGTCTTGCGTGTTCGAAGTCTCCACTACCTCGACGGTCTCCCGTACTTCCCTTTGCTTATCCGCCAGCGACGGGGGTTCCGGCGTCCGCATGAGTGAGGGAAGCCAGCCGGTCCCGATAAGCAACTGCTCGGCGGCTTCCGCCATCGCCTGCTTCTTCATGCCCGCCATCCGGTCGGCGGCCTCGTCGCTGACGGCCTCGCGCACGGCGGCGAGGATGTGCGCCTTGGTGATGCGACCGAGATAGGTCCGCGCCGTGGGCGTCCAATGCGCCGTCATGTCGAGGGCAACTGCCGTCGCCAGTTTGTCCGCCGTCGCGTGGGCGTGAGGCTTACGTTCCCAAGGCTGCTTCACGGCATTGACAGTGAGCGAGGCGCAATGGGCGAACAGCGTCATGACGCTGGCATGGTCCAGACCGGCAACGAAGCCCCACAGGTCGGCCACGGTGCGCGGCATATCCGCCGCCCATCCGGCATGACGATCCGCCAGCGCCTTGCCCGCCGCCGTATCCTCGATGCCGTCCGCGTGAGACGCGAGAGTGCTGCTGGTCGGGCGGATTTCTAAGCAAGCAGCGTCCACCCCGCGATAGAAGGTCTGCGCCGCCAGCGCGTGGGTCACGGCGATCAGCGCCATGTCCGGCTGCTCGCCCAGCGCAAGGCGAAGGCCCAGCGTCCGGTGCGAAGTCAGGTCACGGATGAGCAGGTCCGACAGTGGCTTGCCCGCATCCCCGGCGTCCTCGTCCTCCGTCTCGAGCGCGGAATCCGGGTTACCGTCCTCATCCCGTTCGCCATCCTCGATGATCTGGCCATCGCTGTTGATGCGAACGCCATCGATCACGCTTCCGCCTTCACCGTCCGCATCTTCCACGGTTTCAGGCTTTTCGTCCTCGGCCCGGATAAAGCCGCGCTCGATGCGGGCTTCCCCATCATGGGAGAGGATGACGAACACGCCGCCGCAAGCGATCTCGTCGGCATCATAGGCGTGACGCAAAGCGTCGATGCGCTCGATCTCTGCTTCGAGCTCCCCGAACCGCTGATCCACCTCGTCGGGCAGTTCGTCGGCGCTGTCATACTGCTCGGTCAGCGCGTCGTATTCCGCCTGCGCAGCGGCATAGGTTGTCTCGTCTTCCTCCGACAACGCTACCGGATGCGGATAGGTGCGGCGCAGGCCGTTGCCGTGCGGATAGTCGATATGGACGCCCGCCCACTTCCAGCCTTCCCCGGCCTTCACCTTCTCTGCGATCCCGTCCAGCTTTTCGATGACGAGCCGGTCCAGCAGAGCAGCATCTTCATAGAAACCGCCGCGATCCTCGGTGAACAGATCGCGCAGGATCACGCCGCCCGCTTCGGTATAGGTTTCCGCGCCGACGAAGATCGCCCGCCGATCCGTCGCCGCGATGTGCATACGGGTCAGGTCACGTCGAATGGTCGAAGGGTCTTTGTTCCACGACAGGTTCTCGAACACCTGCTCCTGCCGGGCCGGATCGTCCACGATGGCGAAGGCCATCAACTGCTCCAAGGTCAATCCGCCGTCGCGATAGACCTGCATCAGCTTGGGGCTGACAGCACCCAATCGCATCCGCTGGCGCACGACATGGGCCGTGACGCCGAACCGGGCCGCGATTTCCTCCGCACCCCATCCGCGCGTTTCGGCAAGCTCGCGAAAGCGCTCGAACTGATCGGCGGGCGAGAGGTCTTCACGGGTGACGTTCTCGTCCAGACTGATTTCGCTGGCGTCGTTCACGGTGTCGATGACGCAGCGGATGGGTTCGGTCTTCTTGATCTGTTTGCGCTTCACGCGCAGCAACTGCGCCAGCCTGCGGCCTTCGCCGATGATGACGAGATAGAAGCCGGTCGTGGCTCCCTCGGCGTCAAGCTCCGCCTCCACCACGAGGTTTTGCAGGATGCCCTTGGCGTGGATGCTCGCCGCCTTCGCTTCGATGGACGCCTCGCTGTGCGGGGTTTTCCGTGCGTTGTCGGGATGCTTCTTGAGCTTGTTGAGCGGGATGAAAATCTCGGCGCCGTTCTCGGCGGCGGACATGGTGGTGGTTTCGATTACAGCGGTCGTCATAGTCTTTGCTCCTAATGGGCTTGGGTTGAAGCGCAGCGCTGCGCTGCAACCCTGCCCGTCGGCGAGACCGGGGGCGGCAAGGGCCAGGGCGGACGGGGCGGAGGGGGATCACCCGCCGAAAGGCCGCGCCCATGGCGCGGGTCTGCACAAACGTATTTGTGCCCTTGCGACTTTATGGATGTCAGGAAGTGCGGAAGACCGGGGAGACCGCCCCGGCCGGCGGCGCAAAGCGCCGCGCACCCTGGAGCGCGCCAGGGGCGGTGCCCCTCAGTCGAGGCTTACGACAGGGTGCTTTCGGCTCTCTAATATGACGAAGGTCTCTTCAGTCGGCGTCCTGGATGCTTCCTTCGACCTCAAGTGCACGACAGCGAGGAATGTGTCCCGGAATGTCTATCGCGGTTCTCGCCGTGGGCGTGGGAGCCCGCCCGATTTTCTCAATAAGGAGCCGGGGAGTGCGGTGCCAATAGATCCGCCGACATAGTTGCGTGCGATAATCTTTTCCTCCACAAATGAGGTAGAGAAAATTATCGTTGGAGCGATTCGATGACTGCGGTTCGCGTGCTTGCCGATCATCCTGAAGTTGACGCTCGGCTCGCCGACTTCGGCGTCACGCGTCAGGAACTGCTCGAGGTCGTGCGCGGGGTGGTCGCTGCTCGCTCGGACGCGACGTTGGACGATCCCGCCTCGGCTGAGGGCCTGCTCGCGTATATCTATGGCACGCGCTATGTCCGGCAGGTCTTCCAGGCCCATGAATGGGTCCGCTACCGCGAGAACAATGTCGAATCGGTCAAGCATCCCGACCGACCGCTGAAGGTTGTGTACCAGAGCGTCGATCTTGCGGCTGACATGCTTCACAAGCCGCAAGCAGTATCCGGAAAAGGTTCCGGTGCTGACCGCATCATTGCGGTGGGACAGGTGGGGTTGTTCCCGGAGGAGGAGATGTCAGCGGCACGGGATCAGAGCCTCGCGGATCTCCGAACTGGCGTGTGGTTCTTCTGCGTGTCTGTTCAGGGCGACGATGTTCGTGCCGAGTTGTCGCTACCGTCCGGCATATCGGGCGGCAATTTCGAGGGCTTCATCGAGCGCATCTTCATCCTTGGCGGCGGCGAATGGCCGGCGGATGCCATCCTTGATAGCGACCGGCCGGATAGTATCGAATTCGAGCCTGCTGTTTCGCGTCGTTAGGCCATGTTCAACATCGGCCGAATGGAGCTCGCGCGGAAGCGGCGGCGGTTGACCGCCAAAGCCCTCGCCGAGCAAGCAGGTATCTCGCCGGTCACCTTGTCACGTGTCGTCAATGGGCAGCAGGCTCCGGACGAAGACACGGTTGACGGCTTGGTGCGCGCCCTCGAATTTCCACGGGAGTTCTTCTTCCGGGACGACGCTGCACCGATTAGCGCCGATGCCGCCAGCTTTCGAAGCCTGACTGCGATGTCGGCGCGGGAACGTGATGCGGCGCTCGCCGCCGGTTCCTTAGCGTTCGAGATGTCAGCATGGGTGCGGGAAAGGTTCTTACTACCACAGCCAGACCTGCTCGACCTTAGCCATGAACGCGATCCTGCTGGAGCCGCCCGTGCGCTGCGTCAGCATTGGGCTATCGGCGAACGGCCGATCTCACACATGATCAAGCTGCTTGAGACAAAGGGCGTCCGCGTCTTCTCTTTGGCCGAGAACACAAAGAATGTGGACGCCTTTTCCTGCTGGCACGATGGCGAACCATATGTCTTCCTCAACACATTCAAGACGACGGAGCGCAGCCGGTTTGACGCTGCGCACGAGCTGGCCCATCTCATTCTGCACAAGCACGGCGGTCCCAATCAGGGACGCGCAGCCGAGCTTGAGGCACACGCATTCGCATCGTCATTTTTGATGCCTTATGACGACGTCGTGGCGACCGTTCCGTTCGTCCGAAGCCTGGATCAGTTAGTACTGGCAAAGAAGCGATGGGGCGTGTCCGTCGCTGCGCTTGCGCATCGCCTCCACAGGATAGGCCGGATTACCGATTGGAATTACCGGACGTTCTGCATCCAGATAAACAAGCGCTTCGGCACCAACGAGCCTGACAGTCTACCACCAGAGCGTTCTGCGATATGGCAGCGTGTGCTCACGGACCTTTGGCGGGAGGGCGTAACGCGCCAACACGTGGCAGCCCGTTTGGATATTCCTGAGGAAGAACTCGATAATCTGCTGTTTGGGCTTGCCGGCGATGTGAACCGGCCATCCGTCGGCGGTTCTTCTCTCCGACTAGTTCCATGATTGGGGCGGGGCTTGGTTCTGGACTCAACCGGCCGGGGGGCGAGTTCCAACCCGTTGTAGATCTCAAGGCTCGACCAAAGTGGGGCTGTCTGCGATCATCACAGCGGTGACCAGCGATATGCAACGCGTTGTCACGGCTGTGATGATTCGCGGAGCATTTACGATCTGTTGCGGCAATCCGTCGGCACCAACCACGACGTGTCCCAACGCTGCCAGATCACGGGCAACTGGAATTCCAGCCCCACACTTGAGATAAAGCACGCGGCTTAGCGAAGTCTCCATCCGAGGACATCATGGCCGCGCCTGACCAAACACCCAGTCCGATCATGGCGGCACTGGAGAAATTCGAGGCGACTGAGGGAAATCTCGTCAAGCTCGACCGGCTTTGGGCCGAGATTCAAGGCTTGATGCCGAGCGGGATCAACTTCGGCCCGAACGTGGAATACGAGGATCGTTGCCGCTCTTATGGCGCAATCCTATCCGCCCTGCCAAAGATCGACGGCTGGAAGCCGACCGCCGAGCCCCCCGACCTTGATGGCTTGGCGCAGAGCCGCTTCGACGCCATGGAATTGGACGAGCCGACGGCCCAGATCTCGGTGGAGCGCTGGGCGGAAGAACCTGGCCGCGAGCTTCATGAATACCGGTTCCGGCTGAATACCAAACGGCGTGCGCTGATACGTGACGCCCTGACAGGGCTGATCGACGAGGTCGACGCTGACCTCCGCACCTTGCGCCACAAGACAGGGATCGCCGACGACGCCAAGAAACTGGCCGACGTCGACTGGGCAGACCTCCGCAAGCATATCAATCAGATTGAGGTGCTTCTGGGGAGCAGCGTCGACAAACCGGCCCGTTGGAGCGAGCTGCATAGGCATATGCGTTTCGCGGACCCAGGCGACCTGGACGACATCGAAATCACGGATTGGGTTCAGGCCAAGCAAGCCCTTCGCAAAGGGCTGTTTGGCGAGAACGACCCGCTACCGGTGGATGTTGACGATCTGTCGGATCTCGTCGCCTCGCATCCCCGAGGGGCCATCACGACCGAGCTGCGATGGTCCAATCTCAGCGACGAGCTATTCGAGCGCCTGATCTTCAGCCTGATCAGCGACGAACCAGGCTATGAGAACCCGGAATGGCTGATGCAAACGCGGGCCCCAGATCAGGGGCGTGATTTGTCCGTGATGCGGGTCATCACGGACTCCCTTTCGGGAACGTTGCGATTGCGCGTCGTGATCCAGTGTAAGCATTGGCTCTCGAAGAGCGTCAACCTGCAGGAAGTCGCTGGCGCGAAGGAGCAGATGGCGCTCTGGACCGATCCTCGCGTGGACGTGCTCACCATGGCGACAAGCGGCAGGTTCACGGCTGACGCCCTACGATGGATCGAGCGGCACAACGCCAAGGGGGAAAGTCCACGGATCGAGATGTGGGCGGAAAGCCACCTCGAACGGCTGCTCGCGGCAAGGCCCGCTCTAATTGCCCAATTCGGTCTTCGCTGAGACGCATCGCGCCCGACATCGCTAAAGCCCTTCAGTGCTCATAATGTCGCTCAGCATCTGGTTGACGCTTCCGGCCAACGTGGCAAGCCTCCCATCGATGAGATGCGAAAAGCCATTTTCGCCTTCGTGGCGATAGCTGACCTCGAACTCCGCGACAGCCGCTCCCGTCAACGGGACGCCGCGGTCCCTCAGGCGCTCATAGGCGGCGACGACGAAGTTGAACAAGGCGGGGTTGATGTTCACGACCGAGCCGTACCAATGGAACACGTCCTCGCAGGCCGCCCGCGCCTGATCTCGGCGTCTTCCCCTGGCCTCTTCGACCGCTGCGAGGACGGTTTCGCGCGGCGCCAGACACAGAACCATCAGATCCGTCATGATCGGGTAGTCACCGATCGGAACGAGCCTGACCACGTGCCGCAGCTCTTGGTGATGATGGAAGTAGTTCCTCAGGCACTGGAGGGCCGTGAATTCCCGAACGTCGAAGAAATTGAGATCGGCGTCGACCTTCAGTCGATCGTTCAAACTATGCGCCGCTTCAAGCAAGGCGAACAGGGTGTCACGATCCGGCGAAACGCAGTGCGCATGATAGAGCCGAAAGAACCTCTCCGAGGCTGCGCGCACATTCGCCAAATCGGCCGCATCGTTCATGTGTGCCTCCCTATCTGATGGCTGACAGTCCTGCAGGACGCTTCTAGCGCCGAACCTGGACGAAGTCGGCGAGCGCGCGCAGCGCGGGCGGTGTATGACGGCGGCCCGTATAGTAGGGGAAGAAGCCGGGCGTCAGGCTGCCTAGGTCGCGCTTTCGACGCCTGACCATCCGCGCTGAAGCAGCTCGCTTAGGAAGGCGTCCTGGTTCTCCGGCCGCGGCTCCGAGATCGCCGCACCGATCAGAGCGCAGACGCATCGACGTGCGAGACGCCGGGCGTCCAGGCGGGACTGGCTCGAGATGTCCCGCATTGCCTGACCGTGTAGAAAATCACTCCGCTCTTTGAAAAGGCCGCGGTAGCGCTCACCGGCCGCCGGATCGTCCAACAAGGCTGACAAGCGTGCGGCCACGCGTGCGGTGGCTCCGGGGTTCTTGCTCCGTGAAAGCTTGGGTCGCTGCCCAGCATTGTGGTCGTCGGGCATGCCGAGCGCAGCTTCGATCACGGTGATCTGCGCCAAGAATTCGTCGATGCCATCGCTCGCGAAAGCCCGGACGACGAAATGCGAGAGCGGGCCCGCGAACAACGGAGAGGCCCGAGCCGCCACCAGGTCTTCCCAAGCCCCGTCGTTCAGATAGCTTGTTTCTGAGACGGCGGCATTCGTCAGCTGCCATCGGAGCGGCCGTTCGTACTCTTCGGTCTCGCCATCGTCGCCCTGCTGATAATCCTCAATCCACGACAGGGTGTCGGCGGCGGGCGGCGGCGCCTGATACGCGAAGAGATCGCCAGTCAGCGTATACACCCACGGTACTCGAAACGGCCGCCATTCATAATCCCTCATCTCCGTGACGTCCTCCCACGGCGCAGTAAGCAGGGCGAACAGGGCGTCCTCGACCACAGTCGGAAAGCGCGGCTTGTGTGGTTCGATACGGCCTAAATCCTCACGGGCGTCGAAAAAGAACCCCGGTAAGACGCGCGCACCCTCCTCGCCCAGATGCGTCACAGTTTCTTCCACCACAAGCCAGGAAAACTGGCTGAAGCTTTGGCTATCGAAGCACCAGCCCGGCCGTCGTCTCGCCAATTGGTCTGGATCGATGAGATCGTCGAGCTCCTGTCGGGTAAAGGTCCGAATGACGTTGGGGCCAAAGCGAAGGTTCGGGACGTCATCTCCAAGATCCAGCGGACACAAATGCACGCGTTGTGACTCGGTTTGCGTAAATGCGTTCGTAATACGAGCCGCCGCAACATCCGATGGAACGGCCAGGCGCGCAGGCCCGGCTTCAGCCCACCGAAATCCCAAGCGGTAGACCGCTCGGCTCAATGCAGAATTGACCGCATCCTTCGATCCTGCCGATGGAAACAGCCGCCGACAGGTCTCGCGTAGATTCACAAACGTCGGCGCAGCATAGAAATTGCCCTTCATCGGCCCGCCAACGTGCCATAGCGCGTCGACCGCGGCGGCGAGCTCCGATGACACCCAGGCGCTCATGAACCGGTGCCTTCTGCGATGTCCTCGCCGGGGCGTGTGGCGCCGTCGATGATCCGGTCCCAGGATTTCCCCCGGCTTCTTAAATACTCGATCGTCGGGCCAAGGCGATCCCCATACACGCCAATAGTGCGTGCATAGACCGGCGTCCGCAGGGGCTCGGGCATTAGCTCCTTATACGTTACTGCCAGCGCATCCCGTTCGGCGTGCACCGTTCGCGCGATCGTCTCCGCATCGACACCGGCCGCTCGTAGCTCGGAAACCATTTTGCTGAAGCCCCAAACCGATCCTTCGTATTCCGTCCGACCGTCCATCATGCATTCACCAAACGCACCACCCTGAAAGGCTGCAGCACTATAGCCGGGCCGCCAGCCACGCGCGCATAATAGCCGCCAGGATGCGGGCCGAGATGCCAGCAATGTCAGGGGTTAGACTTGCGATCCGTCATTCCAATCATTGAACAGCTGGACCGCGCAGCCGGCGAACTGGCGATCGATCATCCGCTCAATGGGCGGATCGCCTTGATCCTCGTGGACAACGGCCTGGAGCTGATGTGCCATCAGAAATGCGCTGACCTAGTGTTCGATGATCGCCGCCGCAGTCCGCGCCAGCTGACGCCCGACCAACGAAACGATGCGCGTGGCCGAGCCTTCGACAAGAAGATCCGTTTTCTCAAAGACCGCGGTCATATTCCTGCCGAGCAGGTTCAGGCGGTGGCGATCCTTCATGAGTACCGGAACCAACTTTATCACGTCGGCCTTCGCGACGATCCGATCATCGGGCAGCTCGCGCATCTGTATTTCCACCTCGCGGCCGGGCTGCTTGAGGCTCTGCTCGGCGCGAAACGCCATCTCCGCTGGCAGCCCGAAGTCATCAGCGACGCCATACATCGTAGTTTACCGGAGCTCGCGACTGCCAGACACCGCAGAGCTGTTTTGGACGTGGCGGAGCTGCGCACGCGCTTGCTCGCCGCATGTCCCGCGCCGCCCGGATCCGTCGAACCAGCCCTAGGCAGGCACCTACTCGTCAGGATCGACCAAACCGAAGCCGCCTTCAGCTTCATTGCGAAGGGGCGCTCCGGGACGGACGATCCCAACGCCACTCTGCGGACCGTCCAACTTGAGGCTGATACCCTGGCAGAGCTCGTCCGCTACCGCCGTGACGCCGACAAGAGGCTGAAGGCGAAAGGCCTTGAGCCGAAGCCTTTCGACATAGAGCAGCTCTCGATGGCGCGAGGATCAAAAGTCCTCTCGGATCTCAATGTCCGCCTTCTGCCGAGCTGGAAGCCCAGACACTCGAAGCTGCCGTTCGACGCTTGGCGAAAGCAGGCAAAGTCGATCGGCGCAAAGCGCGAAAAATTGACCGCGCTGGAGATGTTTGACCGGGTGAAGAAGGAGATCGACCATCTGGAGGACATCATGGCTGATCCGATCGAGGACATGCATGGCTGGCACCAGCACCTGGAAGATGTCGCCATGGACAGCCGGTAGCACCGATGGATCCGAAATTCGCCGCCCTCACCGAGTCGCTTCACAGCTCATTCGAGAAGCTGATCGCAAGCGAGCCGCATCCGCCCGGTCATCGCTGGCCGCGCCAACGCCTGGCCGGCGTCTACTTGTTCAGTGAGGCGGACCGGCATCTCTACATCGGCCGCACCAACGACTTTCGAGGCCGCTATGGCCGCCACTGCAATCCGGGCGCCTCGCATCGCATGGCCGCGTTTGCCTTCAGGCTAGCTCGCGAAGCGACGGGCAAGATGAAGGCGACCTATCGAACAGGCGACGGTAGCCGCGATGCCCTTGCCACCGATCCCGAGTTCTCCGCCGCATTCACCGAGGCCAAGGCGAGAATTCGATCAATGAACTTCCGCTATGTCGAAGAGACCCATCCCATCCGTCAATGCCTGCTGGAAGTGTACGTGGCAGTGGTCCTCGCCACCCCGTACAATGATTTTGACAACCACTGACTACACGCCCGATCCGGGCATACGGGCCGCGCCCCAATTGGGTCGCGGAAATTCGGGTGACCCTCTCATGGCGCCAAGCGGTTCTGGCCGCTTGCTCTTCCGCGATGGCCGGCTCGGGCGCGGCACTTCTGCCGTCCCAGGGGCTAGGATCAGCGGGCTATCGAGAATGCGGCGGCCATGGAGCATGGTCCGTCGCCAGCATCAATGATGGCGCAGATCGAGGAGATTTGCAGCTTGCTCAGGAGGGCACGCCGCGCGCGTGCTAACCAGAATCGGCGGAACCCCTGCCGACCCAAGGGCGGACGAGTGTTCTTGCATTTGGTGAGCAGCGCTAGCCGAGCGCGCTAGCCCGCGCCTGTTCGGTGGACACCATGTGGACACCATTCCAAAAAACAAAAAGGCCGCCCAAGGGCGACCATCTTGTATCTTTTTGATTTTCTTTAGGAAAACTGGAGCGGGCGATGGGATTCGAACCCACGACCCCAACCTTGGCAAGGTTGTGCTCTACCCCTGAGCTACACCCGCACCGCTCCTTGCCGGGACCAATCGGCGGGCGCCGCGATCCCGAACGGGCCGTCTCTATGCCCCATGCCGCGGCGGATTGCAACGCCCTTTGTCATCCTTTCTCGAAGGCTGTGGAAATGTTCCGCGTGCCCAGCCGGTCCACGCCTTTCCCGGCCTTTGGAGGCGTGGGTTTCAACCTTTCCCGTCGGTCGCCTGTTTACCGAAGGTGCTGGCCGCGGCAACGAAAAGCGCCACATCTTCCGGCGTCGTCGCGAAGGAGGTCACCAGCCGCACCACGTTCGGCGCCCAACGATCGGCATAGAAATAGAAGCCGGCCGCCAGCAGGGCCTCGGCCATGCCCTCTGGCAGCTTGCAGAACAGGATGTTGGCGCCCGCCCCCTCCTGAACCTCGATTCCGGGTATCGTGGCCAGGCCATGCGCCAGTTGCGCGGCCATGGCGTTGGCGTGGCGGGCATTGGCGAGCCACAGGTCGCCGTCGAGATAGGCTTCCATCTGCGCCGCGAGGAAGCGCATCTTGGAGGTCAGATGCCCGGCGCGCTTGCGCCGCAGGGCCATCTCTCCGGCCCGCCGCGGATCGAACAGCACCACGGCCTCGACGCCCATGGCGCCATTCTTGGTGGCGCCGAAGGACAGAAGGTCGACACCGGCCTTCCAGCTCAGCTCGGCCGGGGAGACACCGAGCGCCGCCACCGCATTGGCGAAGCGCGAGCCATCCATGTGCAGGGCAAGCCCCGTCTCCCGGCACACATCGCCGATGGCGGCGATCTCGTGGGACGTATAGAGGGTGCCCAACTCGGTGGCCTGGGTGATGCTGACGCAGGCCGGCTGGACGGAATGCACGTCGCCGAGGCCCTGGCGAGCCTTCAACCGCAACGCTTCCGGGTCGATCTTGGCGAGCGGCCCGTCGACCGGCACCAGCTTGGCGCCGCCGGTGAAGAATTCCGGCGCGCCGCATTCGTCGTTCTCGATATGGCTCAGTGGATGGCACAGCACCGCACCCCAGGGCGGCGTCACCGTCGCGAGGCAGAGCGTGTTGGCGGCGGTGCCGGTCGAAATCAGGAAGACCGAAACCTCACGCTCGAACAATTCGCTGAAGCGTTGCTCGAGGCGGGTGCTGATGGCGTCCGCGCCATAGGAACGGGCCGGGCCATCATTGCAGGCGGCGAGCGCGGCGAGGATCTGCGGCGAGACGCCGGCCATGTTGTCGCTGCCGAAGGCCGGCATGCGGTCTCGGGCGGAAGGCGGAGAGGCCGTCACGGGTGGTTCCTTGCATTGGGCATGACCGATGTCCGGCCGTGCTATTTTTCCGCCGCGCGGTGGCGTGCATCCGCCACCACGTCGACGAAGCCTTGATAGTCCAGCGCGGCGGCGACCTTGAAGGGACCGACGAGATAGACCGGCGTGCCTTGCAATTGCAGGGCCGTGGCCTGCTGGCCGGTACGCTTCAGCAATTGGGCGATGGGGTCGACATGCTTCTCCATATCGGCATCGAGCCGCGCGAGATCGATGCCGGCGGCCTTCAGCGCCGCCGCCATGCCGTCCTCGGTCATGGAGCGGTTCGACAGGCCCATCAGCGCGTGATGGGCGGCCACGTAGCGATCCTGGTACTTGGCGGCGAGCGCGAGGCGGGCGGCGGTGACCGAGGATTTCTGCAGGATCGGCCAGTCCTTGTAGACGAGGCGGATCTTGCCGTCGGCCGCCAGCAGCTTGGTCAGCGCCAGCGAGGACGTCTTGCAGTAGGGGCAGTTGTAGTCGAAGAAGGCGACGATGGTCACGTCGCCGGCCGGGTTGCCGCCCACCGGCGTCTCCGGGTCGAACAGCAGCGCCTCGACGTCGAGCGTCTGCGCCGCCGGGGTCTTTTCGCCGGCGAGCGGAGCGGTGAGCACCGCGCCGAGCGAGACACCCATGGCAGAGCGCAGGAGATTGCGGCGGTCCATCATTGTCTCCGTGGGGCGCGAGGGCTGCGATGGATATCGCATGCTAAGGGTTTGAACGGAAACGAATTCCCTCGAGGATGAGGCAGCTGATATTCTCCGCCGCCGCTTGTGCGAAGGCCTCGTCGTCGAGCCCGGTGCCGAGCAGGGCGTCGATCTGCGCGGCGAAATCGGCATAGTGCTGGGTGGTCGCCCAGATGGCGAAGATGAGGTGGTGCGGGTCGACCGGCGCGAGCTTGCCGGCGGCGACCCAGCCGCGGATCATCGCCGTCTTGGCGTCGACCAGCTGCTTGAGCGAGGTCTCCAGCTCGTGCTTCAGCAGCGGAGCGCCCTGGACGATCTCCAGGCAGAACAGCCGCGAGGCTTCCGGCTGGGTGCGCGAGAACAGGATCTTGCGGCGGATATACTCGCCGATGGCGGTGACCGGATCGCTGTCCGGCTCGATGCCGCGCAGCGGCGCCAGCCATTCGTCGAGCAGGCGGCTGAGCACCGCGACGTAAATTTCCTCTTTGGATGCAAAGTAATAGAACAGGTTGGTCTTGGAGACGCGGGCATCCTCGGCGATCTGCTCGACCGTGGTTCCATGCAGGCCGAAGCGGGAGAACAGGCCGAGGGCGGCGTCGAGAATGGCGGTGCGCTTGGCCTCGATCTGCTTGAGGCGGCGAGGGGTCTTGGGATAGGCGGAGCGGGCGCCGCGCCTCGCCGGCGCCGCCTCCGGCGATGCCTGGCTGCCGGTCGAATCCGGCCTCACCCCGGTGCGTGCCAACGACCGCTGCTCCCTCTCCGTGTCCCGGACTGACATGACATGGAAATCAACGCGGTCGCAATATGAAGCTGGCGCCCACGTCCGCGGAGTTCGACATGCCGTCCATCAAGTCGTTGTTTCTCATCGCCTTTCTGGCATCGATCCCGATGGAATCCCAAGCGCAGGCGGTGCCGGTGGAGGTGCGCGCCACCCCGATCGAGCGCTTCGACGCCAGCGGCCGCACGCGGATCGGCGCCGTCGAGTTCCGGGGAGGGATCGCGCTGACCGCGAGCAACGAGAATTTCGGCGGGCTGTCGGGCATGGTGCTGGATGCCGCCGGCGAGCGACTTATCGCCTTGACCGACAAGGGATATTGGCTTTCGGCGACGCTGGTGTCGGAGGGGGACCGGCCGGTCGGGCTGGCGGATGCCCGCATGGCGCCGCTGGTGGCGGAGAACGGCCGGCCGCTGGCGGCGCAGGGCCTCGGCGACGACGAATCGCTCGCCGTGGCAGGTCAAGGAATGGTGGTCGGCATCGAGCGGCGCCACGAGATATGGTATTTCCCCGGCCCGGATCCGCTGGCGAGCCGGGGGCGGCAACTGATTTCCTTCGAGGGAATCGCCCGGCTGGGTTCCAATGAGGGCATCGAAGCGCTGGTGGCGCCGCCCTCCGGCCAGCCGGCGGCGCTGGTGGCGGTGGCCGAGCAGGACCCGAGCGACCCGTCCATCCTGCCCGGATTCCTGCTCGCACCCTTGCAGGCGCCGCGGCTTGTCGGGCGTTTTGCCATTGAAAGGATTGACGAATTCAGCGCCACCGACATCGCGCTCGGCCCCGACGGCATGGCCTATCTGCTGGAGCGGCGCTACGATCCGCTGCGCGGCGTCGCCATGCGCATCCGCCGCGTCCCGCTCGCGCAACTCGTTGACGGCGCACGGCTTTCCGGCGAGGTGCTGATGGAGGCCCATCGGGCGGCGGCGATCGACAACATGGAGGCGCTCGCCGTCACCCGCAACGCGGCTGGGGAGACCCTGCTCACCGTGATTTCCGACGATAATTTCTCGGCGGTGCAGCGCACGGTGCTGCTGCGATTCGCCGTCGTCGGCGCCGTCCAGTGAGGTGTAGCGTCAGTATGGTGGGGTGTACGATGAGCCCAGCCACGGGTGATCACGCCCAAGTCAAGCTCGATCTCAAGCCCGGCTCGCGCCGGACGTCACGCGGAGGTGGTCGAGGCCGGCGCCGACCAGGGCTTCAGCCGGCCCATCAGCGCGCCATAGGGCACCAGGGCGACGAGCGCGCAGCCGACCTTCACCAGGAAGTCGAAAAACGCGAGGCCGACCCACAGCGGCACCGTGATGCCGGTCGAGGCATAGGTGACGGGGAAGGACATGTCGGCGTCGCCGGCAAAGGCGAGGGAGAAGAACAGCGCGGTATCGAGCGCCGAGCCGATGAGGCTGCCGGCCAGCGGCGCCTGCCACCAGCTCATGCGGCGCAGCCTGTTGAACACGCCGATGTCGAGGAGCTGGCCGACGAGGAAGGCGCTGCCCGAGGCAAGCGCGATGCGCGGGGTGGCGAGCCACACCGACAGCACCACCGCGAGGGCGAAGCCGACATAAACGACGCGCCGCGCCACCGCCGGCCCGAACCGGCGGTTGGTCAGGTCGTTCACCAGAAAGGCGATCGGATAGGTGAAGGCGCCCCAGGTGAGCGCCTCCTCCAGGCCGAGGAACCGGACCGGGTACTGGACCGCGACGTTCGACGTCGCCACCACCGCCATCATGGCGGCGATGGGCAAAGCCAGCGCGAGCGGGGAGACCCGGGTTCCGGCGATCAGCATGTGATCAGGCGGCGACGGCCGCGGCGGCCGTGTTGGCCTTCTCGACCGCGCGCTTCAGCTCGACGGCCGTCTGCGACAGCTCTTCGGTGCGCGCCTTGATCAGGAACGCATCGAGGCCACCGCGATGGTCGACGGTCTTCAGGGCATTGGCGCTCACGCGCAGCTTCACCGAACGCTTCAGCACGTCGCTGGTGAGCGTGACGTTCACCAGGTTCGGCAGAAAACGCCGACGGGTCTTGCGGTTCGAATGGCTCACGCGATTGCCGGTCAGAACTGCCTTCCCGGTAAGTTCACACCGACGGGACATCGTGGACTTCCTTAATGTTCGCAGCTGCCGCGCGCCGGACCCGAATTTCGAGCCTTGCGTCTTGCAGGCAGCATCCGTGAAAGAGTGGGCTCCTATAGGCAAGCCGCTTCGGCGCGTCAAGGCCGAACCTGCTCTCCGGGCATTCCCCCGCCTCGCGAAGCGGTGAAGAGGGCAGCCGGCGCCTGTCACAGTTCCGCCGGCTTCGCCCGCCATCCGAAACATATATAGAGTGATTCCCATCGTGATTCACCGTGCGCCCGCCGCGCGGTAGCCGGAGCGTTCCGTCCCATGCAGCTGCCGCGCCTGCCGATGCTTCTGGCGCTCGCCGGGGCCCTTGCCGGCACCGCTCCCGCCGGCATCGCCCCCGCCTTTGCCGATGGCAAGCTGGAAGCCCGCTACAAGCTGTCGCTGGCCGGCATCGAGCTCGGCCGCGCCGCCTTCCTGCTGGAGGTGGACGACGATTCCTACACCGCCTCCGGCAGCGCCCGGCTGACCGGGGTGGTGCAGGCGGTGTCCTCCGGCAAGGGCTCGGTCGGCGCGCGCGGCGCCGTGCAGCCGGGCGGCCTGGTGCCGCGCTCCTTCGCCATGGAGGCGGAGACCGACAAGAAGTCCGAGGCGATCCGCCTGTCGCTGGCGGGCGGCAACGTCACCGACGCCAAGGTGGAGCCGGCGGTGCCGCCGGCCGACGACCGGGTGCCGATGACCGACAAGGACCGCCGCGGCGTGCTCGATCCGATGACGGCGGCCTTGTTCCTGGTGCCGGGCAGCGGCGAGATGATGGCCCCGAAAAGCTGCGAGCGGCTGCTGCCGATCTTCGACGGGCGGGCGCGCTACGATCTGCAACTGAGCTATGAGCGCGTCGACCAGGTGGAAGCCGAGAAGGGCTATGCCGGCCCGGCCTTGGTGTGCCGCATCGCCTACCGTCCGGTGTCGGGGCACCGCACCAACCGCACCAGCGTCAAATACATGATGCGGAACAAGGACATCTATGTGTGGCTGGTGCCGGTCGCCGGCACGCGGGTGCTCGCGCCGTTCCGCGCCTCGGTGGGGACCGCCATCGGCACCGCGCAGCTGGAGGCGGTGTCCTTCCAGACCGGGCCGATGGTCGCCAAGGGCGCGAGCCCGTCCAAGGCGGCGGTGCCGTAGGGGCGGGGAAAGGGGTGGTGGCGAGCCTTGCCCGCTGCCGAGCCTTGCGCGCCGCCAAGCCTTGCCCGCCGCCCTGATGCCTCGGCTGGGTCCGGCCGGGTGGCGGACGGGGCCGGTTGGTTTCGCCTCCCCAAACTCCGGCCGCATTGTCTGCGTCATGATGGGCGCGTCGGTGCTTCGCCGCCGCGCGCCGGGGCGGGATTCGCCGTTGGCGTGCGGCTCATGCTAAAACGGCCGCCCTTCCGGCTCGACGGATCCGTTGCCTGATGAATATCGCCGCTCCGCCGGACATCGCCAGAACCGCCGCTACCGCCCCGCTGCCGCCCCGGCTGCGCGCGCGCGGCGTCACCGCGGTGCTCGGGCCGACCAATACCGGCAAGACCCATCTCGCCATCGAGCGCATGCTCGGCCATTCCTCCGGGCTGATCGGCCTGCCGCTGCGGCTGCTCGCCCGCGAGGTCTACCAGCGCCTCGTCGACCGCGCCGGCATCGACCAGGTGGCGCTGGTGACCGGCGAGGAGCGCATCAAGCCGCCGGGCGCCCGCTACTGGGTGTCGACGGTGGAGGCGATGCCGCGCGACCTCGACGTCGCCTTCGTGGCGCTGGACGAGATCCAGATCGCCGCCGATCTCGACCGCGGTCATGTCTTCACCGACCGCCTGCTGAACCGGCGCGGGCGCGAGGAGACGCTGCTGCTCGGCGCCGCCACCATGCGTCCGCTGGTGGAGAAGCTGATCCCCGGCGCCTCGATCCTGGTGCGGCCGCGCTTGTCGAACCTCACCTTTGCCGGCGAGAAGAAGATCACCCGCCTGCCGCGCCGCTCGGCCATCGTCGCCTTCTCCGCCGACGAGGTCTATGCCATCGCCGAATTGGTGCGCCGCCAGCGCGGCGGGGCGGCGGTGGTGCTGGGCGCGCTCTCGCCGCGCACCCGCAACGCCCAGGTGGCGATGTACCAGAACGGTGATGTGGATTACCTCATCGCCACCGACGCCATCGGCATGGGGCTCAATCTCGACGTCGACCATGTCGCCTTTGCCGGCGACGTGAAATTCGACGGCTGGCAGTTCCGCCGGCTCAATCCGGGCGAGCTCTCGCAGATCGCCGGCCGCGCGGGCCGCGCCCATCGCGACGGCACTTTCGGCACCACCGGGCGCTGCGAGCCGTTCGACGCCGAGCTGGTCGAGCGGCTGGAGGGCCACCATTTCGACGCCCATCGCGTGCTGCAATGGCGCAACACCTCGCTCGACTTCGCCTCGGTCGACAGCCTGAAGCGCTCGCTGTCCGAGCCGCCGCGCGAGGAGGGGCTGACCCGCGCGCCCACCGCCACCGATGTCGAGGTGCTGGAGGCGCTGGCGCCCGACCCCGAGATCCGCCGCTTTTCCGGCAGCCGCGCCGGGGTGGAGCGGCTGTGGGAAGCCTGCCAGCTGCCGGACTACCGCAAGGTGTCGCCGGCCTCGCATCGCGACCTCGTCAGCACGGTTTACGACTACCTGATGCGCGAGGGCCGGCTGTCCGCCGACTGGTTCGGCAAACAAGTGGCCTTGGCGGACCGGACGGAAGGTGACATAGACACGCTGTCGGGACGTATCGCGCAGATCCGTACATGGACCTTCGCGGCCAACCGTCCCGACTGGCTCGACGATCCCGAGCACTGGCAGGGAATTACGCGGCGCGTCGAGGACAGGCTCTCCGACGCGCTACATGAGAGGCTGGCAAACCGTTTCGTCGACCGACGGACGAGCGTCCTGATGCGGCGCCTGCGGGAAAACGCAATGCTTGAGACTGAAATCACCAAGACCGGCGACGTCGTCGTGGAAGGCCATGTGATCGGCCATCTGCTGGGCTTCCAGTTCGCGGCCGACGCCTCCGCCGGCGGGCCGGAGGCGAAAGCCTTGCGCGCCACCGCCCAGAAGGCGCTGGCCGGCGAGATCGAGGCGCGCGCCGCCCGGCTGGCGGAGGCCGGCGACGACGCCTTCGTGCTCTCCGCCGACGGCACGCTGCGCTGGATCGGCGACCCGGTCGCCAAGCTGATCCCCGGCGACGAGGTGCTGGCGCCCCGCCTCAAGATCATTTCCGACGAGCACCTGACCGGCCCGGCGCGGGACCAGGTCCAGGCGCGCATCGACCTGTGGCTGAAGGCGCATACCGAGAAGCTGCTCGGGCCGCTGCTGGCGCTCGGCCGCGCCGAGGACGTCACCGGCATCGCCCGCGGCATCGCCTTCCAGCTGCTCGAATCGCTCGGCGTGCTGGAGCGCCACAAGGTCGCCGAGGAGATGAAGGGCCTGCCGCAGGAGCAGCGGGCGCTGCTGCGCGGCTATGGCGTGCGCTTCGGCGCCCATCACATCTACCTGCCGGCGCTGCTGAAGCCGGCGCCGCGTTCGCTCGCCGCCCAGTTCTGGGCGCTGAAGCATGGCGGCCTGCAGCAGAAGGGCCTCGACGAATTGCCGCACCTGGCGGCGTCCGGGCGCACCTCGATCGCCGTCGACCCGGAGATCCAGAAGGGGCTCTACCGCGCCGTCGGCTTCCGCGTCGCCGGCGAGCGGGCGGTGCGCGTCGACATCCTGGAGCGCCTCGCCGACCTGATCCGCCCGGCGCTGTCATGGCGTCCCGGCGCCTCCGGCGAGAAGCCGGCCGGCGCCTATGACGGCAACGGCTTCGTCGCCACCGTCGCCATGACCTCGCTGGCCGGCTGCGCCGGCGAGGATTTCGCCTCGATCCTGCGCGCGCTCGGCTATCGCATGGAGCGCCGCCCGGCTCCGGTGCCGGAAGCGGCGCCGGCGGTGACGCAAGCGCCTGCGGCGAGTGTCGAAGTGGTTGCGGCGGATGTCGAAGTGGTTGCGGCCGGGCTCGAGGCGCCCGCGGCCGAGCTCGAGGCGCCGGCCGTGCCGCTCGGCACCGATGTCGCCTTCGACCACACGATGGAGCCGGCGCTGGAAGAGGTGCCGGTCGCCGAGGAAGCCGTCGAGGAAGCCGCGGCCGCGGAGCCGGTTGCCGATGTGACGGCGGTGAGCGGCGAGGTCTTCACCGATCCGGTGTTCGACCAGACGGTGGAGCCGGCGCTGGAAGCCGTCGAGACCGAAGCCGTCGCTACGGAGGCCGTCGCCATCGAGGCGGTGGAAGCCGAAGCGGCCGTGCCGGCCGCCGTCGAGCCTGAATCCGCGGCCGAAGCTTCCGCCGACGTCTCGTCCGAAGTGGCTCCGGCTGTCGAGGCGGTGGCGGTCGAGCCGGCGATGATCGAGGTGTGGCGTCCCGGCCGTCCGCCGGGCCAGCCGCATCGCGGCAGCCATCGTGGCGGCCAGCGCGGCGCGCCGCGTGCCGCCGGGGAGGGCGCCGCCGAGGGCAATCGTCGTCCCGACCGCGGCCCGGCCCGCGACGGGCAGCCGCGCGAAGGTCAACCGCGCGAAGGTCAACCGCGCGACGGCCAGCCGCGCGATGCGCAGGCACGCGACACCCAGGCGAGTCCCGCCGATGGCGAGACCCGCCGCGACGGCCCGCGCCGTCCGCGCCCCGAGCGCGGCGAGCGCCCGGATCGTCCGCCGCGCACCGAGCGTCCCGGCGCCCCGCGTGAAGGCCGCAACGAGGGCCGCAACGAAGGGCGGGGTGATCGCCGCCCGGATTCGCGCAACGACAAGCGCGGCGATTTCCGCAACGAGGGCCGCGGCGACCAGCGTTCCGCCATGCGCAGCGAGCCGCCGCGCCGCGACAAGCCGGTGGACCCGGATTCGCCCTTCGCCAAGCTGCTGGCGCTGAAGGCGAAGATGGAAGCCGACAAGGACGGCAAATAGGCGGGGCGACGCTTGGCCCGCAAGCCCACCCATGACGGCGAACGGCCCGGCGAACGGCCCGGCGAGGGGCCGAACGAGCGGCCGAGCGAGCGCCATCGTCTCGACGTCTGGCTCTGGCATGCGCGCTGCGTGCGCACCCGCAGCGCCGCCGCCGACCTGGTGCGCGCCGGCCATGTGCGGCTGAACGGCACGCGGGTGAGCGCGCCCTCGCAGGCGGTCCGGCTCGGCGACGTCCTCACCGTGGCGCTCGCCGGACGGGTGCGGCTTTTGCGCGTCATCGGCTTTTCGACGCGGCGGGGGGATGCGGATGCGGCGCGGGAGACTTATGTGGAAGTAACCGACGCGCCGCCGGGTGGTACGCACGGCAGCCCTGCGTCCTGAGCGGTCAATGCCGGTTGCGCCGCGGGAAGCGGTGCGCTACGTGAAGGCCGCGGGATAAATCACACGTCCCGCACGGAGACCCTACCAATGCCCTACGTCGTGACGGACAATTGCATCAAGTGCAAGTACACCGACTGCGTTTCGGTGTGCCCGGTCGACTGTTTCTACGAGGGCGAGAACTTCCTGGTCATCCATCCCGATGAATGCATCGACTGTGGCGTGTGCGAACCGGAATGCCCGGCCGAGGCGATCAAGCCCGATACCGAGCCGGGGCTGGAGAAGTGGCTGACGCTGAACGCGGAATACGCCAAGGTGTGGCCCAACATCACCGAGCGCCGCGACCCGCTGCCGGATGCCAAGGAATGGGATGGTGTAGCCGACAAGCTACAGTATCTCTCGCCGGAACCCGCTAAGCAGGACTGACGGGACGGCGCGCCGCGTGCGCCTTTTTCGCCGCCCGTGCCCTGTCCGACCCGCGACCGGCCGCAAGGCCGGGCGTACGCTGCGTCGCGGCAGTGTTTTGATTCTGTGTGAAATTGTGCTATAACCCCTTTCGAGCAGTCGATTGGGTTTGCCATGTTGCAACGCTCCGCGTTTGGAGCGCCTCCCCCGGAATTGATGCAGGGTTTTGTCTGACGCGCTTCGCAAGCGTGCCGGAGGGCGCCCGGTTTTCCGCTGTCGGCTGATGGTACGGCTCCGGTATCCGCCGGTGCCGGGCGTGTCTTATGCCCGGATTGATCCGGGCCGGCATCCGGCCGAGGTGACCGGAGCCGAAGAACCGAGACCCAGGAGCAGGCTCAGCATGTCGACGAAGAAGCCGTCCACCACTATCCGCCAGGGTTTCAAGACGGGCGAGCACATCGTTTATCCGTCCCATGGCGTCGGACGCATCACGTCCATCGAGGAGCAGGAAGTAGCGGGCTTCAAGCTCGAACTATTCGTGATCAGTTTCGAGAAGGACAAGATGACGCTGCGCGTCCCGGTGCCGAAGATCGCCACCGTCGGCATGCGCAAGCTCTCCGAGCCGGTCGTGATGAAGAAGGCGCTGGAGACGCTGAAGGGCCGCGCCCGGGTGAAGCGCACCATGTGGAGCCGCCGCGCCCAGGAATACGAGGCCAAGATCAATTCCGGCGACCTCGTGGCGATTTCCGAGGTGGTGCGCGACCTCTACCGCTCCGACGCCCAGCCCGAGCAGTCCTATAGCGAGCGCCAGCTCTACGAGGCCGCGCTCGACCGCATGGCCCGCGAGCTCGCCGCGGTGGAGAACCTGACCGAGACCGAGGCGATCAAGCTGATCGAGGCGAACCTGCAGAAGGGTCCGCGCCGGCCCGGCAAGGGCGAGGTCGAAGCCGACGCTGACGCCGATGCCGACGTCGAGGAAGTCGACGACGCCGAGGAAGCCGCCGCCTGAGCGGTCCGCTTCATCGAAGCCTTCGTTTCATCGAAACCGTCGTTTTATCGAAACCCAGGAAAGCCCGGCCTCGCGCCGGGCTTTTTGTTGCGCGGTGGGAGGCGCTCGCGGGGAAGGGTGCCGGCGGCGCCTCGGCAGGCTCTTTGCTGCGGGCGGGACCGCTCGCCTGTGCCCGGCCGACTTCCAGCCGCCGTCCTCTGTTCGCCGTCCTTGCCGGGCGCGCGCCACGCCACGCGATGCCCGCCATGCCACGCGATGCCATGCCGCGATGCGATGCCATGCATGGAACCGAATGCTGCATCGCGCGTTGCACGTGCGGTCACTTCGTCGGGCCCCGCGCCGGACGGCGCTGCGGCGCTCGTTCTGGGGCGGGGCGCCGCGGTTCCGGGAGGCGCGCATGGGCGATCTGGGCGGGCAATCGGTGGTTCCCTCGACTTTTCTCGCGCGGGCGGCCAGGGCCGAGCCGCTGCTCGACCGCGAAGAGGAATTCGACCTCGCGCGCCGCTGGAGCGAGCAGGGCGACAAGCAGGCCCTGCACCGGCTGGTGCAGGCGCATATGCGCCTCGCCATCTCCATCGCCCGCCGCTTCCGCCATTACGGCCTGCCGATGGCCGACCTGGTGCAGGAAGGCCATGTCGGGCTGATGGAGGCCGCTGCCCGCTTCGAGGCCGCCCGCGACGTGCGCTTCTCCACCTATGCCACCTGGTGGATCCGCGCGGCGATCCAGGACTATGTGCTGCGCAACTGGTCGATCGTGCGCGGCGGCACCTCCTCCGGCCAGAAGGCGCTGTTCTTCAACCTGCGCCGCGTCCGCGCCCGGCTGGAACGCGCCGAGGGCTTCGAGGGCGCCACCCGCGAGGAGATGAACGCGGCGGTGGCGGTCGAGCTCGGCGTGGCGCCGGCCGAGGTGGCGCGCATGGATGCAAGGCTCACCGGCCCCGACATGTCGCTCAACGCCCCGGTCGCCGGCGGCGAGGAGGACGGCGCGGCGCGGCTCGACCAGCTGATGGCGGTGGAGCCGCTGCCCGACGAGCAGGTGGCCGCGCACATCGACGGCGAGCGCCAGCGGCGCTGGCTTTCCGACGCGCTGCGCTCGCTCTCCGACCGCGAGATGCGGATCATCCGCGCCCGCCGGCTGAACGAGGAGAGCGAGACGCTGGAGACGCTCGGCGCCCGGCTCGGCATCTCCAAGGAGCGGGTGCGGCAGATCGAGAACCGCGCCATCGAGAAGCTGCGGATGACGCTGACCAGCGGCGCCGGCATGCCCGCGGGGGCGTTCGCGTAGGCGGAGCCCGCCGCCCCTACTCGGCGACGATCTTGACCAGGGTGCCGTATTTCAGCTTGGCGCCCTTCTCCATGCCGTTGAGGATGAGGAAGCGCTCCTGCGGCCGGTCGGGCACGTCCATCTTGGTCGCCATCGTGTCCGGCGTGTCGGTGAGCCCGACCTGCACGATGCGGATGCGCAGTGGCTTCACCTTCTCCGCCTCGTCGATGGAGACGCGGCGGAAGGTCTCGGCCGCCTCGCGGAACTGGCGGTCGAGATCGGGGGTGAGCTCGCGCGCGGCGAAGATCAGCCGGTAGACGTCGCTGCCGAAGCGGATGGCGAACATGCGGAACGACCATTGCTCGCCGCGCGCCACCGCGGTGGCGGCCGGGAAGCCGTTCAGCACCAGGCTTTCCACCGAGGAGATCTCCACCCCCTCGATCCAGCCGGAGGAGAGATATTGCGACAGGCTCTGGTCGCCGGTGACCCGCACCGCGTCGAGCCGCAGCGCCTCGGCGCCGGAGGTGTCGGCGCCCAGCACCGCCTGCGAGGTGTTCTCCAGCGAGAAGCCTTCCGGCGCGGTGAAGGTGAAGCCGAGCTTGGGATGGAAGAAGCGGCGGCCGCGGATGAAGCCTTCCTTGGGATCGTCGCCATAGACGAGGCCGTCAATGGCGGAGAGATACTGCTTGGCGTCGCGCTCGCCCGGCTTGTCCGGCGAGGCATATTCGCGGGCATTGGCCATGACGATGGAAATGCGCTCCGGCGTCGCCGGATGGGTGGCGAGGAAGTCGGAGGCGTCGGCGGTGCTGGTCTGGCCGAGGCTGCTCGCCGAGCGCAGCGCCTGCTGCCGGCCCATGGTGGTGAGGAAGCGCTCGGCGCCATAGGGATCGAAGCCGGCGCGGGCGCTGATGCCGACCCCGATGGCGTCGGCCTCCAGCTCCTGCGCCCGCGAGAAGCTCGCCAGCGACATGCGGCTCTTGGCCAGCGCCAGCGCGCCGAGATCGGGGTCGTTCACCACGTCGGAAATGACCCGGCTGACCAGCACCGCCTGCTTCATCTGGTCTTCGCGGGTGGCGGCGTGGTTGGCGATGACGTGGCCCATCTCATGCGCCAGCACCGAGGCGAGCTCGGCATTGTCGTCGGCCAGCGACAGCAGGCCGCGGGTGATGTAGAGCGAGCCGTTGGGCAGCGCGAAGGCGTTGATGGCCGGGGAATTGAGGATGGTGACGCGGTATTTCTGGTCCGGCCGCTCGGAGGCGGCGACCAGCCGGGACATGGTCTCCTGGATCAGCGCCTGCAGCTTCGGGTCGGTATAGGCGCCGCCATAGGAGGCCACCAGCCGCTCGTGCTCCTTGCGCTGGGCGGGGGTGAGCGAATCGTCGAAGGAGGGGGCGGCCGGCGTGGCGGCGACGGGCTTGGGCTCCTCGAGACTGGCGCAGGCAGAGACCAGCAGGCCGGCACCGAGCACGAGGGCGAGCGCCAGCATCCGGCGCCACGCCCTGGCGCGGCCGGTCGATGTCGTCATCCGCCCCTGCCGGTGCCTCGTCGTGCTCACCCGCCCCTCGTTTCCGTCACGGCGTCCCCGCCTGTCGAACCACGTCCAGCTGCTCCGTCCAGCGCAGGTCGATGACCGGCCCGTCGGCCGCGTCGACATCCCCGCGCACCAGCACCTCGCGCCCCGCCAGGGCGGCGACGTCGAGGCCGGCGGCGGCGAGCGCCTCGCGGGCCGCGCCCTCCACCCTTGCCGTCGTGTCGTGCCGCCAGACTGAGCCGAAATTGAGATAATCGAACCGCCGCGTGCTGCCTACCGTGCGCACGCGGCCGGCGACAACGGAAAAGTGACCGGCCTGCGCCATCAGCGCGTCCGGCGGTTCCGCCGGCAGCGGCAGCCTTGCCCAGACGCCGCGCCGCGCCGCGCGCGCCGGGCGCTCGGCCTCGACCAGCTGCGCCATGCAGCCGAGATAGCCCGCCTCCGGCCGCGCCACCGCGAGGCCCCGCGCCAGCGCTTCCGCCTGCACCAGCGTGCCATCCGGCAGGCGGGCGAGGGCGTGGAGCCGGCCGTAGCGGTCCGGCGCCGGGTCGGCGAAGGCGAGGGTGAGCGTTTCGCCGGCGACCAGGGCGTCGAGCGCGGCGGCGCGGGCGGGGTCGGGCGCGGCGGCGATGTCGGCCAGCGCGGCAAGGCGCAGGGTGCGCCCGTCGGCCAGCGCGACGTCGCCCTGCGCATCGAGCCCGCGCGCCTCGACCGCAATGTCGAAGCCCGCGGGGCACTCGGCGCGGGAAGCCGCGGCGGCGGAGGCGGGAGCGCCGAGGACGAGGCCCATCGTGATGACGGCGGCAAGAATGGCGGTGGCAAGAATGGCAGTGGCAAGAATGGCGGCAAGACAAGCCAAGACACCGCCGCGACGACGGAAACGTCTCAACTTCGGCCGGCGGCTGCATGCGCCATCGGCCGCTATGGTCGGCTTGTTCGGCGACATAGGGCGTCCCGGCCACCATGAGAACCGCGCCCAGCATAACCGAAGCCGGGGCCGGCGCCCAGATGTCGCGTGCCTCAACTGCCCCGATAGGTTGAATAGCTCCACGGGGTGGCGACCAGCGGCACATGATAGTGCCCCTCCGGCTCGCTGATGCAGAAGCGCAGCGGCACCTCGTCGAGGAAGGCCGGCTCGGGCAGGTCGAGCCCGCGGGCGCGGAAATGCGCGCCGATATGGAACACCAGCTCATAGGTGCCGACCCGCAGCGGCATGCCGGAGACGAGCGGGGAATCGGTGCGGCCATCCGCATTGGTGTGCCGTTCGGCGAGCAGGGCACGGGCGGAGGCGCCGATCTCGTAGAGCTCGACCTTCACCCCCGAGGCCGGGCCGCCCTTGTGGGTGTCGAGTACATGGGTGGAGAGCCGGCCGGTGGTGGGCGGCAGGCCGGGGCCGCTCACCCGCTCGACGAGGCGCAGGCGGGTGATGAAGCCGATCTCGGCGAGCGCGGTGGCGATTTCCTCGTCGGCGGAATGGGCGAGGCGGCGCTCGAAGGCGGCCAGCACCGCGTCGCGGGTCTGCCGGCGCACGCAGACCACGAAGGGAAAGCCGAACCGGGCGCGATAGGCGGCGTTCAGCTGCTCGAAACGGTCGAATTCGGCATCGGACAGCTTGTCGAGGCCGAGGCCGGCCTGCTCGGACACCGATTCCGCGGTGATCGTCCCGGCCCGCGCCGCCTTGCCGGCGAGATCGGGATGGGCGGCGATGAAGGCGATCCGCCCGGCGAGCGGCCGGTCGCCGAGCGCCTTCATCAGCCCCTCGTGCAGCGCGGCGACGGTGGCATAGGGGCGATGGGCGGCGGCGGCTTCCGCCACCCAGGGCGAATGCTCGAAAATGCCGTCCAGCGCCGCGACGAAGGCGGCCGGCTGCATCTCGTTGAGGACCGAAAGGGGCAGGCTCGGGGTGACGGGCGTCTCCAAGGTGCTCTCCATGCGGCTCTCCTTCAGGCGGATGTCGGGTAGCGGAACGGATCGCCGGGCCGGGCGCGATCATAGACCGGCACGCCGGCAATGTAGGTGGCGCGCACCGCGCGGTCGTCGCCGAGCGTCATCAGCGCGAAGACCAGCTCCTCGACATCGCGGCAATAATCGGTGCGGAAGGCCATGAGCGGCGTCGCCTTCGGGTCGAGCACCACGATGTCGGCCTCGTAGCCGGGGGCGAGGCGGCCGAGCCGGTCGTCGAGATAGAGCGCGCGGGCGCCGCCCAGCGTGGCGAGATAGAGGCCCTGCACGGCATTGAGCTTGTGGCCGTTGAGCGCGGCGACCTTGTAGGCCTCGTTCAGCGTCTGCAATTGCGAGAGCGAGGTGCCGCCGCCGACATCGGTGCCGAGGCCGACCCGCACCGGGCGCGAGGTGTCGACCGCCTCGAACAGCCGGAACAGGCCGGAGCCGAGGAACAGGTTGGAGGTCGGGCAATGCGCCAGCGCCGCGCCGGCGCGATGGCAGGTGCAGAAATCGCCCTCATGGATGTGCACGGCATGGCCGAACATCGCGCGCGGCCCGACGAGGCCGGCCTGCGCGTAGACGTCGAGATAGGAGGCGCGCTCGGGGAACAGCTCGCGCACCCAGGCGACCTCGCCGGGATTCTCGCACAGGTGGGTCTGGAGATAGAGGCCGCCGGTCTCGCGCAGGAGCGCGCCGGCGGCGTCCAGCTGCGCCTGCGTGCTGGTGGGGGCGAAGCGCGGGGTGACGCAATAGAGCTGGCGGCCCTTGCCGTGCCAGCGGGCGATCAGCGCGGCGCTCTCGTCATAGCCGCGCTGGGCGGTGTCGAGCAGCGGCGCCGGCGCGTTGCGGTCCATCAGCACCTTGCCGGCGATCATCCGGGTGTTGAAGCGCCGGGATTCCGCGAAGAAGGCGTCGGCCGAATGCGGGTGCACGGTGCAGTAGACCATCGCCGTGGTGGTGCCGGCGCGCAGCAATTCGCGCAGGAACAGGCCGGCGACGCGCACGGCATGCGCCTCGTCGGCGAAATCCATCTCGGCCGGGAACGTGTAGGCGTTCAGCCATTCCAGCAACTGCTCGCCATAGGCGCCGATCATCTGCATCTGCGGGTAATGCACATGGGCGTCGATGAAGCCGGGAACCATGAGATGGCCGCGGTGGTCGACCGGCTCCACGCCGGCGGGCAGGTGTGGGGCCAGCTCGGCATAGGGGCCGATGGCCTTGATGACGCCGTCCTCGATGAGGATCAGCGCGTCCTCGACATGGTCGAGGCAGTCGCCCGCCGGCGCGGCGAAGGGATCGGCCCGCAGGCTGAGCGCGGGGCCGCGAAGGGCGGTGAGCGGGCCGGCCGTCAGCATGCCTGCGCGTCCCGCGCGCCGGGGATCAGGGCGTAGAGCGTGTCGGCGGTGAACGGCGTGGCGCGCAGGCGCACGCCGGTGGCGTCGAAAATCGCGTTGGCGAGCGCCGGCGCCACCGGGTTGTAGGGGCTCTCGCTCATCGACTTGGCGCCGAGCGGGCCGAGGCTGTCATGCGTGTCGGCAAAGAACACCTCGGTGGCGGGCACATCGGCGAAGGCGGGGATGTGGTAGCCGCGGAAGCTCGGATTGGCGATGGCGCCGGCCGCGTCGACGAGGAGGTTCTCGTAGAGCGCCGCGCCGATCGCCTGCGCGACGCCGCCCTCGACCTGGCCGCGGCACTGCATCGGGTTGATCACCACGCCGGCATCGGCGCCGTGCAGCGAGCGCAGGATGCGGATCTCGCCGGTGCGCCGGTGCACCGCGACCTCGAAGGCCTGCACGTTGAAGGCGACCGAGCGCGGCGAGCCGTCCGCCCGCCCGTCCGCCACCAGCGGGGCGAGGGCGGCGAGCGAGAGGCGCCGGTCGCCGGCCACGACCTCCCCGCCGTCGAGGCGGCAGATGTCGGTGACGACGCCGGCGCGGGCGGCGGCCTCCTCCAGGATCAGCCCGGCCAGCGCCTGGGCGGCGCGGCGGGTGGCCTCGCCGGCCACCACGGTGCCGGTGGAGCCATAGGCGCCGGTGTCATGGCCGACATGGTCGGTGTCGGACTGGCGCACCACGATGTCGGCGGCGGTGGCGCCGAGCACGGCGGCGGCGATCTGCCGGTGCACGGTGGTGGTGCCGTTGCCGAATTCGGCGGTGCCGACCTTCAATTCGAAGCGGCCGTCCGGCATGAGCGCGAGCCGGCTCTCCCCGACATGGCCGCGCGGCGGGATGGTGTCGATCATCGCCGCCGCCATGCCGCGCCCGATCAGCCAGTCCGGCCCGAGATCGACGCGGGGCACGGACAGGAGCGCCGCCTCGACGCGGTCGAGGCACTGGTCGAGGCCGTAGCTGCCATATTCGACGTCGTGCGGGTGGTCGTCATGGGAGACGAGGGCGTCGCCGGGCACCACGGCGTTGCGCCGCCGGAAGGCGAACGGGTCGATGCCCAGCTTGCGCGCCACCTCGTCCATGGCGGATTCGATGGCAAAGATGGTCTGGCTGAGGCCATAGCCGCGAAAGGCGCCGCTCGGCGGGGTGTTGGTGTAGACGGCATGGCCGTCCACCCGCTTGTTCGGGCAGCGATAGAGGGCGAGGCACTCGCCCGCGCCGTGGAACAGCACGCCGGGGCCGTGATTGCCATAGGCGCCGGTATTGGAGACGATGGTCAGCGCCAGCGCGGTGAGCGTGCCGTCGCGCCTCGCGCCGATCTTCACCGAAAGCCGCATCGGGTGGCGGCAGGTGGAGGCGGCGAACTGCTCGGCGCGGGTATATTCCAGCTTCACCGGCCGGCCGGTCTTCATCACCGCCAGCGCCACGATGTCCTCGACGATCATCTCCTGCTTGCCGCCGAAGCCGCCGCCGACCCGCTCGGTGAACACGCGCACGTCCTCGCGCTTCAGCCTGTAGAGCGCCGCCAGCGCGTCGCGGGTGAGGAAGGGCGTCTGCGAGGAGGTGCGGAGGACGAGCCGGCCGCCGGCGTCGCGCCAGCCGATGGCGCCATGGGTCTCCAGATGCGCGTGCTGGAGGCGCTGGGTCTCGTAGGTCGCCTCGTGCACCAGCTCGGCCTGCGCCAGTCCCGCCTCGACCGAGCCGATCTCGCCATGCAGCTCGGCGACGATGTTGCGGGCGGCGTCGGCGATGCGGGAGGAGGCCGGCTTGTCGTGGAGGATCGGCGCGCCGGCGGCCATGGCCTCGAGGGGATCGAACACGGCGGGCAGCAATTCGTACTCGACGGCGATCAGCGCGCAGGCGGCCTCGGCGGCGGCCTCGCTCTCCGCCACCACGGCGGCGACGCGCTGGCCGACATGGCGGATGACCGGGTCCAGCACCCGCGTGTCGTCGACATCGTCGGTGACGTGGTGGTGGCGGGCGGTGGAGAACAGCGTCGCCGGGGCGTCCGCATGGGTGAGCACCGCCACCACGCCGGGGGCGGCGAGGGCGGCCGCCGTGTCGATGGCGAGGATGCGCGCATGGGCGTGCGGGGCGCGCAGGATCTTCATGTGCGTGAGGCCGGCCAGCTCGCCCTCCGGCGCCACGTCCATGGTGTAGCGGGCGAGGCCGGTGACGATGGCCGGGCCGGCCGGGGCGGGCAGGCTGCGCCCGCAGGCGGCGCCGGGCGCGTCGGCCTCGACATGGGAGATGCCGTCGACGGCGTCGGCGATGGCGCGGTAGCCGGTGCAGCGGCAGAGATTGCCCTTGAGCGCATCGGGCAGGTCGCGGCGCTGGCTTTGGTCGAGCGCGGCGGCGGTCATCACCATGCCGGCGGTGCAGAAGCCGCATTGATAGCCCTGCGCGTCGAGGAAGGCCTGCTGCATCGGGTGCAGCCCCCCGGCGCCGGCCAGCCCCTCGATGGTGGTGACGCTGGCGCCCTCGGCGCGGAAGGCCGGATAGAGGCAGGAATGCACCGGCCGCCCGTCGACATGCACGGTGCAGGCGCCGCAATCGCCGGCATCGCAGCCCTTCTTGACGCCGAACCAGCCGAATTCGCGCAATAGCGTGCGCAGGCACTGGCCGGGGCGCGGCGTCGCCTCGAAGGCGCGGCCGTTGACGACGAGATTCACGCCGGCACCTCCGTGAGTTCCGCGCGGATCTCCTCGGCGAGGAGACCGGTCATGTGGGCTCGCCAGTCGGGCCGGCCATGCACGTCGTCATAGTAGAGCGCCTCCGGGATGCCTTCGGCAAGCCGGGCGGCCAGCGCGGCCGCTGCCGGCGGGGCGGCGAAATCGAGCCGCAGCGGCCGGCGGGTGGCGGCGGTGACGGTGAGCTGGAAGCTGCCGTCGCGCCCGAGCGTGCCGATGATCAGCACGCCGGAGCGCCCGAGCGGGGTGAGCGAGGCGCGGCGGAAGGCGGTGCGGCGGGAAAGCGCGGCGACAGGCAGCTCGATGCGGCGCAGCAGCTCGCCGGCGGCGAGCGCGTTCGCGCGGGGACCCAGCACGAAGTCGGTGACCGGGAGCCGGCGCTCGGCACCGTCGGCGCCCCAGATCACGCAGGCACCGTCCATCGCCGCGGCGAGCGAGATCATCGGTCCGGCCGGCAGGCCGAGGCAGATATTGCCGCCCACCGTCGCCATGTTCCAGACCTTGAACGAAGCGAGGAAGGCGCGGCAGCATTCGGCGATCAGCGGCGCCGCCGTCCAGGCCGCCGGCGCCTCGAAGCCGTGGAGTTCGGCGATGGTGCAGGTGGCGGCGATGTCGAGCCCGGCCTCGGAGGCGACGAGCGGCGCCCAGCCCAGGCCGGAGAGATCGATGAGCCGTCGAAGCTCCGGCTGCGGCTCGGAGAACAGGAAGGTGCCGCCGCCGATAAAGGCGTCGCCCGGCCGCGTGGCGCCGATCTCGCCGCGCGCACGCGGCCGCAGCACCTCGGTGACGGCATTGATGTCCATCTATGCGGCTTCCAGGCCGTTCAGCCGCGGGCGATGGTGCATTCGATCTGGCCGTGCGGCTCGTCGGTGGGCGTGAATACCTGCCCGTCGAAGGAACGGCCGAAGGGCGACAGGTCGATCGGCAGGTAATGCTTGTTCGGGCAGGCAATGGTGATCTCGGCGATCTCCGGCACCGCTTCCAGCACCGCCTCGCCCATGAGGTAGAGCGTGTTCTGCACGCCGGGGCTGTAGGTGGTGGCGAAGACGCGCAGCCCCGTATCGAGCACCGCCTTGTTGGCGGCGGCGTAGGAGGAAGGCGTGCCGGACCACAGCCAGGAGGCCTCCATCGCGGTGGCGAACAGGCGATCGGCGGTCGGCTTCAGCGTGGTGGATTCGTCGAGCCAGTAGTTCTCCCAGCCGGACTCGGTGGTCTTGAGGAAGGTGAAGCCGGATATGCCGGAGGCCAACGTCGCGCCGTCGCGGGTGGCGGCCAGCTTCACGAACGGCTTGCCGTTGGCGTCGAGCACGAAGGCATGGTCGTGCGGGGCGCCGTCGACCGGGATGCGCACCCATTTGGTCTCGCTGGCGGTGACCTCCACCTTGTCGACATGGTCGTAGCGGTCGAGGAAGTGCCTGGCGAGCGCCCCGCAATATTCCTCGTTCTCCAGCCCGACATTGTCGCGCGCGACAATGTTGACGATGTTCTTCACCGTGTCGGTGGCGATGACCCGGCTGTTGTCGCCTTCGGTATAGGCGGCCTCGAAATCGCCGGTGAGCATGCATTGAACGGAGAGTTCGCGGACCTCGTGACGGGCGGCGTCGCGGTTCACGCGCATGATGCGCACGCGGCCCTTGCCGTAGCTGTTGCGGATGAGCGGCATGTCGGTCTCCCTCACGTTCCTGCAATACAATCGCGGGCCAGATTGCACGCGATACGCAACAGGCGAAGCAATGCCCGTGCCGTAACCGGATGACGACGCGGCGGTGCGCCCCACGGCGGCAGATTTCGTCATTGCGGGCGCGGCGGCAATGCGAAAGCGCAAAATACCGCAGGCCGGATCAGCCGCCGGGTTCGTCGAGCGCGTCGCGGCAGCGCCCGCCGAGCCGTTCGAGCTGGCGGGCGAACACGCCGGAATCCTGCCGCGCCAGCGCCAGCACCAGCGCCCCCTGCAGGCCGGCGACCACCTCCTCGGCGATCGCCTCCGCCTCCATCTCCGCCGCGCCGCCATCGGTGAGCGCCTTGGCGAGCGCGCGTTGCCAGCGGCGGAAATAGCCGTCGATCACCGCGGCGAAACGCTCGCGGGTGCGCCCGAGTGCGAAGCCGCCGACGAGGCAGGCGCGCCGGCCGGAGCGGAAATAGGCATCGACGCCGGCGAACATGGCGCCGATACGGGCGGCCGGCGCATCGCGACCGCGCAGCGGCGCGAAGATCGCGCCCTCGAACCAGGCGTCGATATCGGTGAGCACCGCGCGCGCCATGTCCTCCTTACCGCCGGGGAAGAAGTGGTACAGGCTGCTCTTGCCGAGGCCGGTGGCCTCGCCGATCAGCGACAGGCTGGCGCCCTCGTAGCCGTGCTCGCGAAACACTTCGGTCAGCCGGGCGACCGTCTCGCCGCGCTCGGCCGGCACGCGCGCCATCAGGGCGCCTTCAGCGGCTGGGGAGCCTCCAGCGGATAGGTGGTGCGGGTGAGCCGGTGGAACAGGGCGGCGATCAGCACCAGGCTGACCGACCCGACGAGGATCGGCATGAACAGGAAGCTCCAATGCGGATCGGCGGCGAAGACCAGCAGCGGATCGGCGCCGGCCGGCGGATGGGTGACGCGCAGGAGCGCCATCAGCGTGATGGCGACGCCGACCGCCAGCGCCGCCGCCCACCAGGAGCCCGGCAGCAGCATGTGCATGGCGATGGCCACCGCGCTCGCCAGCATGTGGCCGCCGACCACGTTCATCGGCTGCGACAGCGGGCTCGACGGCAGGGAGAACAGCAGGACGCAGCTGGCGCCGAACGGGGCGATCAGCAGCGGCATGCCGGCATGGATGCTGAGCACGCCGGTGACGGCGAGGGCGGCAATGGCGCCGAGCCCGGCGAGAAGCGCCACATGCGGCCGATGCGGCGGCTGATGGCGGAAGAAGAAATGGCGCATGCGTCCTGCCCCTGTCGGGTCGGTGCTCCCGGCGGACCCTGCGGGACGGCCCGGTCGGATCGGCGGGTTCGATGGCGGCGCGGAGGGGAGCCGGTTGCCGGCCCCGGCGGGTTCGCCCGGAAGCGGTCCCAATCCCGGCCCTTGTTCTGTACCGATTGGTACAGTGGCGTGCCCGTCCCGTCAAGTTTCCGGCGCGCGCGGCGGCGCCGGTTTTCGGCGCACGTGGGAGCGCCGGCCGGAACGGGTGGCGCGCGGCGGCGGAAAGGTGCAGAGGATCCGCCCTGTCCGTCCTGCCCGCCATCCGGAGAAACCCGCAAATGCGCGAAGACCGTCCCGCTTCCGAATCCGTCCTCCACTCCCCGCACCCCCGATCGCCCTTCCGCCTCGACGGCCGCGCGGCGCTGGTGACCGGCTCGGCGCGCGGGCTCGGCTTCGAGATGGCGAAGGCGCTGGCGCAGGCCGGGGCGGCGGTGACCATCAACGGGCGCGATGCCGGCCGGCTTGCCGCCGCGGCGCACGCGCTCGGGGAGGCGACCGGGCGGGAGGTGGAGACCGCCTGCTTCGATGTCGCCGATATCGCGGCGGCCGCGGCGGCGGCCGAGGCGATCGCCGCCCGCCACGGCCGGCTCGACATCCTGGTCAACAATGTCGGCGCCCGCGACCGCCGGCCGCTCAAGGACTTCACCCCCGCGGAGGCGGAGCGGCTGATCGCCACCGACCTCGTGGCGCCGATGATGCTGGCGCGCGCGGCGGCCGGGCTGATGGCGGCGCAGGGCTATGGGCGGCTGATCACCGTGACCTCCATTGCCGGGCAGATCGCCAACCGCGACGACCCGGTCTACACCGCCGCCAAGGCCGGGCTGGCCGGGCTGATGCGGGCGCTGGCGGTGGACTATGCCCGCGACGGCGTGACCAGCAACGCCATCGCCCCCGGCATGTTCGCCACCGAGACCAATGCGGGGCTGGTGAGCGACGCCGCCTTCTCCGCCTTCGTCGATATCCGCGTGCCGATGGGCCGCTGGGGGCGGCCGCACGAGATCGGCGCGGCGGCGGTGTTCCTCGCCTCGGAGGAGGCGTCCTTCGTCAACGGCCATGTGCTGGTGGTCGATGGCGGCCAGACGGTGCGTATGTAGGCAGCACCCATGTAGGACGGGCGCATGTAGAAGCCCGTTCCGGCCTCGACGCCGTGCCCGCCCCGCTGCATACAGCGGCGGCAAAGACGACGGGAAGGACGGGACATGGCCGGATTCAGCGAAGACCTGCGGGCGGCGAGCATCGACGACTGGAACGTGGCGACGAATCACCGGTTCGTCGACGAGATCTTCCGCGGCGCGGTGCCGGAAGATGTGATGCGGCGCTATCTCGTTCAGGACTACCAGTTCGTCGACCGGTTCGTGGCGCTGATCGGCACGGCGATCGCCACCGCCGACCGGTTTACGTCGCGCGTGCGCTTCGCCCAGTTCGCGGCGATGATCACCAGCGACGAGAACACCTATTTCCTGCGCGCCTTCGACGCGCTCGGCGTGCCGGAGCCGCAGCGCCATGCGCCGGAACTCTCGGCGGCGACGCGCGCCTTCCAGGACCTGATGGCGGAAGCGGCGCGCGAGCGCAGCTATGCCGGCTGCCTCGCGGTGCTGTGCGTGGCCGAATGGCTCTATCTCGACTGGGCCGACCGTCCCGGCGCGGCGTTGCCGCAGGATTTCGTGCATGCCGAATGGATCACGCTGCACAATAACCAGGGTTTTCGCGATTTTGTGAACTGGCTGCGCGCCGAACTCGACCGTGCCGGCGAAGAGGCGGACGATGAAGTCCGTGCGCGCGCCGCCGATTTGTTCGCCCGTGCCGTCGCCTGCGAGCGGGACTTCTTCGATCACGTCTATGATAGACGCGGGTGATCGGAAGCAGCCAATAGAACCAGTATCTTGTATGGCCCCATCCACGGAACGCCCGGATTTTCTGCAGGAACCCGGATTTATTTCGGAAACGCATCGAGCATGGCGGCGCAATAATTCACCGCTGGCGGCACATGTTGCAAGACAAGCGTTTGCACGGCTTTGCTGCAATCGCAGGCGGGTCCGCCGATGGTGCAGATCAACTACAGCGAGTGACGTTGCGCGACCCCGATGACGCAGGCGGAGCGGGCTTTATTTCGTCGCCGGGGAGGTTTTTCACGCTTTTGCTTGTTGACCTTTCCGTCAGAGGTGTTACATCGAATCAAAGCTTTGGCGGAGAGGATTTATGTCTGATATGGAAGATTCGTCGGTGGATTATCTCGGTCTCACGGCTGATGTGGTTGCCGCCTTCGTCGGTAACAATTCCGTGCCGTCCTCCGAACTGCCTGATCTGATTGCCAAGGTGCATGGGGCACTGCTTCGCCTTACCAGCCCGGCCCCGGTGGTGGTGGAAGAAGTGCTCAAGCCGGCAATCCCGGTGAAGAAGTCGGTGACGCCGGAGTTCATCGTGTGCTTGGAAGACGGCTTGAAATTCAAGTCTCTCAAGCGCCATCTGCGCACCAAGTACAACATGACCCCTGAAGAGTACCGCGCGAAATGGGGTCTGCCGAACGATTACCCGATGGTTGCCCCGAGCTATGCCGAGGCGCGCTCCAACCTCGCCAAGAAGATGGGCCTGGGCCAGCAGCGCAAGAAGCCGGTTCCGCCGGCGCCGGCCAAGCCGCGCGGCCGCGCCAAGAAGGCGGCCTGATTATCGCTTCGGCCGAGCGCGCCGGACCGGCGAGGCTCGGCGTCGCCAGCGACACATGACGGCCGGGCCCCTGCGCCCGGCCGTTGCCGTTTGGAGGCGGCGACGGTCGGAGGTGGCGGCGCTCGGCGGCGTTGGCGTTTGGCGACGCTCACCCCGGCCGGACATGCTCCGGGCGGAAGCCGAGGCCGATCAGCCGCCCGGCGAGATGGGCCAGCAGCGGCCAGCGGACGATCGCCTTCATGAAGCCGGGCGGCCCCGAGCGGACCGCGCTTTTCGGACGGGACGGGTCGCGGCGCATCATCAGCTGGATCTTCTGCGTCGCCCAGGTCGGGAAGCGCCGGCGCGCCTGCACCGCCGCCAGATCGGCGTCGACCAGTCGGCCGGCCTTCAGCGGAGCGGCGAGCCGGTTGGCGGCGGCGACGGCGTCCTGGATGGCGAGATTGACCCCCACCCCGCCGATCGGCGACATCGCATGCGCGGCGTCGCCGAGGCAGATCAGCCCCGGCTTCCACCAGCGCTCCAGCCGGTCGATGCGAATGCTGAGCAGGCGGATGTCGTCCCAGGAGCCGATCTCGTTTTCGCGTCCGGCCGGCAGCGGCGAGATGGCGGCGACCGCCTGGCGGAACGCCTCGAGGCCCCGCGCCTGCACGTCGGCATAGCTTCCCTTGCGGACGACATAGCCGCATTGCCAGTAATCGCCGCGGTCGATCAGCACGAAGCCCTGGCGCGGGCCGGCATGCGCCATGGTCTGCGCCGGGTCGCCGGGATGGTGCGGGAGCCGGAACCACAGCACGTCGCTCGGGCTGCCGAACCGGGTCACGGCGAGGCCGGCAAGCGCGCGCACGCTCGATCCGCGCCCGTCGGCGCCGACGGTGAGCGCCGCGCGGATGGCGATATCGCCATCGGGCGTGCGGGCGCGAAGGCCGGCGACGCGGCCGTCCGCCTCGATCAGCCCGGTCACCTCGGCCTGCATCACCAGCCGGAAGCCGGGCATGCGCGCCGCCTCACCGGCGAGGAAGGCGAGGAAATCCCATTGCGGCATGAAGGCGATGAAGCGCGAGCGCACCGGCAGCCGCGAGAAGTCGGCGAGGGTGACATCGCTCCCGCCGATCTCGGCATGCAGGGTCGGCGCCCTGGTATGCGGCAGCGCCAGCAGCGCGTCGGCAAGGCCGAGCTCGTGCATCACCTCCAGCGTCGAGGGATGGATGGTGTCGCCGCGGAAATCGCGCAGGAAGTCGCCATGCTTCTCGACGACGGTCACGCGGAGCCCGGCGCGCGCCAGCAGCAGCGCCAGCATCAGCCCGGCGGGGCCGGCGCCGGCAATGACGCAGTCGACGGCGTGATCGGCGGCGCGGTCGGTGTCCGGGCGGTTCGCGGCGGGGGCGGGCACGGTCGGCGGCTGGTACGTGGGCATTCTCTCGCCTTGTTGCGGCGGGCGATGCCCCGCGCGGATGTCCCCCGGCCGCGCCGAGTGTGGAAGAGCCGCGCGGCGCTGTAAACAGGCGTGGCGGCGCTGTAAACAGGCGCGGCGGCGGCCGCGGCCGAAGCTGCGGCTTTCGCATTGGCAGCGGTCCTGCTCATGTCTACACATATGCACGGGACCGCACATCGGGCGATGCGCGGCGAAAGGGAGAACCTGCCGGGGTGACCGTTTCCGCCAAAGCCGCCGTTTCCGGCAAAGCTTCCGCTTCCGCCAAAGCTGCCGTGCCGGCCGCCACGCTGAACCAGCGCATCCGTGCCGATCTGGAGGGCAAGATCCTCTCGGGCGAATGGAAGCCGGGCCATCGTATCCCGTTCGAGCATGAGCTGATGGCGCAATATGGCTGCGCCCGCATGACGGTGAACAAGGTGATCGCCGGGCTGGTGGCGGCCGGGCTGGTGGAACGGCGCCGGCGGGCGGGGTCCTTCGTCATCCAGCCGCGCATCCAGTCGGCGGTGCTGGAAATCCCCGACCTGGCGGTGGAGATCGCCGCGCGCGGCGAGACCTATGGCTACCGCCTGCTGTCGCGCCGGCTGCGGGTGGCGGGCGCCGCCGACCCGGCCGAGACCGGCATGGCGGGCGGCGAGGGGGTGGTGGAGCTGCGCTGCCTGCATTTCGCCAATGGACGGCCCTTCGCGGTGGAGGACCGGCTGATCGCGCTCGCCGTGGTGCCGGAGGCGGCGGCGGTCGACTTCTCGCAGACGGCGCCGGGGTCCTGGCTGCTCGGCCATGTGCCGTGGACGGCGGCCGAGCACCGCATCTCGGCGCTCGGCGCCGGCATGCGCGAGGCGCGTGACCTGGACGTGGCCAAGGGCGCGCCCTGCCTGTGCCTGGAGCGGCGCACCTTCCGCGCCGAGCAGACCATCACCTATGCGCGCCAGCTGTTTCGCGGCGACGCCTACAACCTCGTCGCCCACTTCTCGCCGAAGGGGTGACGCCTCATGCCCCTGCGGCAATCCCGGCCGCGTGCAGGCGGATGACGTAGAATTCCGCCACCCCCTCCGGCGTCAGCGTGGCCGGCCGATCGACATGGGCGGCGTCGTCGAGGCCGAGCACGGCGCGCTCGCCCTGCCCGCGGCAGGCGATGGCGAGCCGGCGCGCGCGGGAGAACACCAGCGTCGCCTCGCCTTCCGGGACGATGTCGAGCGGCGCGTCGGTGCGGTGGCGGGTGAGACGATGGGTGAAGGCGCTGCGGCGGCTCATCACGTTGAGGTCCCGAACCGGACCGTCGATGAGCCGGGCCTCGGTGCGCCGGTCGGCGGGAAAGCGCAGCGGCGCGTCCTGCGCCGTCAGCCGCGTCGTGCCCTCGCCGGCAATGTCGAGCGCGACGCCCCGGCCCTCCAGGATCGCCAGCGTGCGGTCGCAGCCGGGAAAGGCGGAGAACGGGCCGTCCTCGCGCACATCGGCGAGGCTGATCCGCCAGCCGAAATCATCGAGCCCGGCCTCGCGCGGGAAGATGGCGACCTCCATGGTGGAGCCGCCGCCATTCTTCCAGCGCATCAGCCGATGGCCCGCCGCATGCAGCAACCGGATCATTGGAGGCCCGTCCCTTCGGCTCAGCCGAGAATGCCCGGAAGGTTCAGCTGGTGCTCGCGGGCGCACTCGATGGCGATATCATAGCCGGCATCGGCATGGCGCATCACCCCGGTGGCGGGATCGTTCCACAGGACGCGGGCGAGGCGGGCATCGGCCTCGGCGGTGCCGTCGCAGCAGATCACCATGCCGGAATGCTGCGAGAAGCCCATGCCGACGCCGCCGCCATGGTGCAGCGACACCCAGGTGGCGCCCGACGCGGTGTTGAGCAGCGCGTTGAGCAGCGGCCAGTCGGAGACGGCGTCGGAGCCGTCCTTCATCGCCTCGGTCTCGCGGTTGGGCGAGGCGACCGAACCCGAATCGAGATGGTCGCGGCCGATGACGATGGGGGCCTTCAATTCGCCGGTGCGCACCATCTCGTTGAAGGCGAGGCCGAGCCGGTGGCGGTCGCCGAGCCCGACCCAGCAGATGCGCGCCGGCAGGCCCTGGAAATGGATGCGCTCGCGCGCCATGTCCAGCCAGTTGTGCAGGTGGGCGTTGTCCGGCAGCAGTTCCTTCACCTTGGCGTCGGTCCTGTAGATGTCCTCCGGGTCGCCGGACAGCGCCGCCCAGCGGAACGGGCCGACGCCGCGGCAGAATAGCGGGCGGATATAGGCCGGCACGAAGCCGGGGAAGTCGAAGGCGTTGGCGACGCCCTCCTCCAGCGCCATCTGGCGGATATTGTTGCCGTAGTCGACGGTGGGGATGCCGGCATGGAAGAAGTCGAGCATCGCCTTCACATGCACCGCCATCGAGGCCTTGGCCGCCTTGGCGACGCCCTTGGGATCGCTCTGCTTGCGGTCTTCCCATTCGGCGAGCGTCCAGCCGATGGGGAGGTAGCCGTTGACCGGGTCATGGGCGGAGGTCTGGTCGGTGACGATGTCCGGCTTCACGCCGCGCCGCACCAGCTCCGGCAGCACCTCGGCGGTGTTGCCGAGCAGGCCGACCGAGAGCGGCGTGCCGGCCTTGCAGGATTCGTCGATCAGCCGCAGCGCCTCGTCGAGATCGGTGGTGTGGGTGTCGAGATAGCCGGTGCGCAGGCGGAAATCGATGGAGGACGGCCGGCACTCGACGGCAAGGCAGCTCGCCCCGGCCATGGTGGCGGCGAGCGGCTGGGCGCCGCCCATGCCGCCCAGCCCGCCGGTGAGGATCCACTTGCCCTTGAGGCTGCCGCCGAAATGCTGGCGCCCCATCTCGACGAAGGTCTCGTAGGTGCCCTGGACGATGCCCTGCGCACCGATATAGATCCATGAGCCGGCGGTCATCTGGCCGTACATGGCCAGGCCCTTCTTATCCAGCTCGTTGAAATGTTCCCAGGTCGCCCAGTGCGGCACCAGGTTGGAGTTGGCGATCAGCACCCGCGGCGCGTCCCGGTGGGTGCGGAACACCCCGACCGGCTTGCCGGACTGCACCAGCAGCGTCTGGTCGTCCTCCAGCTGGGTGAGGGTGGCGACGATGCGGTCGAAGCTCTCCCAGTCGCGCGCCGCCCGGCCGATACCGCCATAGACCACCAGCTCGCCGGGCTTCTCGGCGACGTCGGGATCGAGATTATTCATCAGCATGCGCAACGGCGCCTCGGTGAGCCAGCTCCTGGCCGAGAGCGTGGTGCCGCGGGCGGCGCGGATGGTGCGGCTGTTGTCGATACGGGTCATCGGGCGGCTCCTCAGGCGTGCGAGCGTGCGAAGGCGACGCACGCGTTGAGAATGGCGGTCAGCGCCGTGCGCATCGGCGCGGCATAGGCGGGATCATAGGGCGTCGGCCAGCTCTCCGGCGTCACCGGGCCGGGCGGCTCGGGCATGTAGCTGCGGCAGGCGAGCTCCATCTGCACGGCGTGGATGCCGGCTTCGGGCTGGCCGTAATGGCGGGTGATCCAGCCGCCCTTGAAGCGGCCATTGCTGACGCGGGTGAAATCGGTGGCGTCGCAGATCGCCTCGATGGCGGATTGCAGTTCCGGCGCGCAGCTGGCGCCGGAATTGGTGCCGAGGTTGAAATGCGGCAGCGTGCCCTCGAACAGGCGCGGGATCGCCGAGCGGATCGAGTGGCAGTCATAGAGCACCACGGTGCCGTGGACGGCGCGGGCGTGCTCGATCTCGGCTTCGAGCGCGGCGTGGTAGGGATCGAAATAGTGCGCGCGGCGGGCGGCGATGTCGGGGGCGCGGCCCTCGATATAGAGCGGCTCGCCGTCGAAGCTGGTGGTCGGGCACAATTCGGTGGTGGCCTGACCGGGATAAAGCGAGACGCCGGACGGGTCGCGGTTCACGTCGATGGCGGTGCGCGAGATCGAGGTGCGCACCACGCTCGCCCCCATCCCGGCCGCGAAGTCGTAGAGGCGCTCGATCCACCAGTCGCAATCCTTGCGGGCGAGCCAGGGCGAGACGAGGTCGCCGGCGATCGCGTCGGGGATCTCGGTGCCGGTATGCGGCAGCGACACCACCAGCGGCGCGGTGCCGCGGACGACGGTGAGGAAGGGGGGATATTCAGCCATGAACATGTCTCCCCGCCCCAGCCTCGTCATCCCGGACGGCCCGCAAGGGCCGAGCCGGGATCGCCGGCGGGTTGGTGAGCAAGCGATCCCGGCTCATCGCCTGCGGCGATGTCCGGGATGATAATGGATGACGCGAGCCGGTGTCGGGGATAGCTCCCCACCCCACCGCCCTCATCCCCGGGCTTGACCCGGGGACCCATCTTCCCGCCCGTGCCCCCGCCGAAAGCGGGATCCCCGGGTCAAGCCCGGGGATGAGGGAGGAACGGGTGTGGCCAAAACTCATGGATCACTCCCCCGAAATCGTCGGCAGCACGTCGCCCGCCAGCGCGGCGATGGCGCCGGAGCGGATCAGCGCGTTGGCCGCTTCCATGTCGGGGGCGAAATAGCGGTCGTCGTCGAGATGCGGCACCTGCGCGCGGAGCGTCGCGCGCACCTTCTCCAGCACCGCGCTGGAGGCCAGCGGCTGGTGGAAGTCGCAGCCCTGCGCGCCGGCCAGCAACTCGATGCCGATGACGCCGACGGCGTTCTCCACCATGCCGGCAAGCCGGCGCGCGCCATGGGCGGCCATCGAGACGTGGTCCTCCTGGTTCGCCGAGGTCGGGATCGAATCGACGCTGGCCGGATAGGCCTTCTGCTTGTTCTCCGAGACGAGGGCCGCCGCCGTCACCTGCGGGATCATGAAGCCGGAGTTGAGGCCCGGCTTGGGGGTGAGGAAGGCCGGCATGCCCGACAGCGCCGGGTCGACCAGCATGGCGATGCGGCGCTCCGAGAGCGAGCCTATTTCACATACGGCCAATGCGATCATGTCGGCGGCGAAGGCCACCGGCTCGGCGTGGAAATTGCCGCCGGACAGCGCCACCCCGTCCTCGGCGAAGATCAGCGGATTGTCGGAGACGCCGTTCGCCTCGGTCTCCAGCGTGGCGGCGGCCTGCCGCAGCACGTCGAGCGCGGCGCCCATCACCTGCGGCTGGCAGCGCAGGCAATAGGGGTCCTGCACCCGCTCGTCGCCGACGAGGTGCGAGGCGCGGATCGCCGAGCCGGTCATCAGCAGCCGCAGCGCCTGCGCGGTCTCGATCTGGCCGCGATGCTTGCGCAGCGCGTGGATGCGCGGGTCGAACGGGGCATCGGAGCCGCGGGCGGCATCGGTGGACAGCGCGCCGGTGACCAGGGCGGAGCGGAAGAGGTTCTCCGCCTCGAACAGGCCGGCCAGCGCATTGGCGGTGGAGAACTGGGTGCCGTTGAGCAGCGCCAGCCCTTCCTTCGGCCCGAGCTGCGCCGGCGCGAGCCCGGCATCGGCGAGCGCGATGTCGGCGGGCAGGCGGGCGCCGCCGACGAAGATCTCGCCGACGCCGATCATGGTCGCGGTCATGTGCGCCAGCGGAGCGAGGTCGCCCGAGGCGCCGACCGAGCCCTGGCACGGCACCACGGGGGTGAGGCCCTTGGCGAGCATGGTTTCCAGCAGCGCCAGCGTGTCGGGATGGATGCCGGAGGCGCCCTGCGCCAGGCTGGCGAGCTTCAGCGCCATCATCAGCCGGGCGATCGGCACCGGCATCGGCTCGCCGACACCGGCGGCATGCGAGAGCACGATGTTGCGCTGGAGCGTGGCGAGGTCGGCATCGCCGATCTTCACCGTGGCGAGCTTTCCGAAGCCGGTATTGATGCCGTAGACCGGCTGGCCCTTGGCGAGGATGTCCGCCACCGCCTGGGCCGAGCGCGCCACCGCCGGGCCGCAGGACGGGTCGAGCCGGGCATCGGCGCCCCTATAGATGGCGCGCCACTCGCTGAGCGGGACGGCGCCGGGCTTTAGGACGATCTCGGTCATTTTCCCCTCCACACCCGCGCATGAAGCGGGTTGAAACCCATGCGGTAGACGAGCTCGGCCGGGCGCTCGATGTCCCAGATCGCGAGGTCGCAGGACTTGCCTTCCTCCAGCGTGCCGACCGAATCGAGCCGGCCGAGGGCGCGGGCGGCCTCGCGGGTCACCCCGGCGAGGCATTCCTCGACGGTCATGCGGAACAGGGTGGCGCCCATGTTCATCGTCAGCAGCAGCGAGGTGAGCGGCGAGGTGCCGGGATTGCAGTCGGTGGCGAGCGCCATGCGGGTGCCGTGGGCGCGGAACAGCTCGATCGGCGGCACCCTGGTCTCGCGGATGAAATAGAACGCGCCGGGCAGCAGCACCGCGACGGTGCCGGCCCGCGCCATGGCGGCGGCGCCTTCCGCGTCGGTATGTTCGAGATGGTCGGCCGACAGCGCGCCGAAATCCGCCGCCAGCTTCGCGCCATGCAGGTTGGAGAGCTGGTCGGCATGCAGCTTCACCCTCAGGCCGAGATCGCCGGCGGCCCTGAACAGGCGCGCCACGTCCTCGGGGGCGAAGGCGATGCCCTCGCAAAAGGCGTCGACGGCGTCGGCGAGGCCCTGTTCGGCGATGGCCGGCAGCAGGGCGATCATCCGGTCGATATAGGCGGCCTTGTCGCCATTGGCTTCCGGCGGCAGCGCATGGGCGCCGAGGAAGCTGGTCGTCACCGATACCGGCCGGGCACGGCCGAGCGCGCGGGCGGCCGCGAGGCTCTTCAGCTCGGCGTCTTCGGAGAGGCCGTAGCCGGACTTGACCTCGACGGTGGTGACGCCCTCGGCGATCAGCGCGTCGAGCCGGGCGAGGGCGGAGGCGACGAGCTCGTGCTCGCTGGCGGCCCGCGTGGCCTTCATGGTGGAGACGATGCCGCCGCCGGCGCGGGCGATCTCCTCATAGGAGGCGCCGGCGAGGCGCAGCTCGAATTCATGGGCGCGGTCGCCGCCGAACACCAGATGGGTGTGGCAGTCGATCAGGCCGGGGGTGATCCAGCGGCCCTCGACGTCGACGGTCTCGTCCGCCTCGAAGGCGGGCGCCTCGGAGGCCGGGCCGGCATGGAGGATGCGGCCGTCCTTCGCCGCGACCAGGCCGTCCTCGACGAGGCCGAGGCCGGGCAGGGACGGGGAGAGGGTGGCAAGCCGCGCGCGGCGCCAGACACGATCGCATCGCATGTCGTAGCCTCCCCAGAAGTGCCGGTCGACGAAAGCCGTTGGCAACGAAAGCCGTTGGCAACGGCATCAATATGTATATACATAAACAGACGCGAAGCGGCTTGTCCATATCGAATGCAAGAATGAGGCGGCGATGGCGAAGGCAGGGACTGGAATCTGGTGCGAGAGCGCGCTGCTTCCCGCGGGCTGGGCGCGGCAGGTGCGGATCGACATCGCCGACGGCAGGATTGCCGGCATCGAGGCCGGGGCGGCGCCGCAGCCGGGCGACGAGCCGGTGGCGGCGCTGGTTCCCGGCCTGCCGAACCTGCACAGCCACGCCTTCCAGCGGGTGATGGCCGGCCTCACCGAGGTGCGCGGGCCGGCGGGCGACAGTTTCTGGACCTGGCGCGAGCAGATGTACCGCGCCGTCGACCGGCTCGACCCCGACGACGTCGAGGCGATTGCCGCGCTCGCCTATGTCGAGATGCTGGAGGCGGGCTTCACCCGCGTCGGCGAGTTCCACTACCTGCACCATGACCTCGACGGGCGCGCCTACGCCGATATCGGCGAGCTCTCCGCCCGCATCGCCGCCGCCGCGTCGGCAACGGGAATGGCCCTCACCTTGCTGCCGGTCTTCTACGCCCATGGCGGCTTCGGCGCCGCGGGGCCCGGCCATGGCCAGCGCCGCTTCATCAACGATCTCGACGGCTTCGGCCGGCTGATGGAATCGGCCGCGCGGGCGGTGGCGGGGCTGCCGGACGCGGTGCTCGGCCTCGCGCCGCACAGCCTGCGCGCCGCGACCGCCGGGGAGATCGGCGCGCTGCTGCCGCTGACCGGCGGGCCGATCCATATCCATGTCGCCGAGCAGGTGAAGGAGGTCGACGACTGCGTGGCCTGGAGCGGACGCCGCCCGGTCGACTATCTCTACGACAACGCGCCGGTGGACGAGCGCTGGTGCCTGATCCACGCCACCCACATGACCGAGGCCGAGACCGAGCGGCTGGCTGCGAGCGGCGCGGTGGCCGGGCTGTGCCCGATTACCGAGGCCAATCTCGGCGACGGCATCTTTCCCGGCGCCCGCTTCGCCGAGCTCGGCGGCCGCTACGGCGTCGGCTCGGATTCCAACGTGCGGATCGATGCGGCGGAGGAATTGCGGCTGCTGGAATATTCGCAGCGCCTCGCCTTGCGGGCGCGCAACGTCATGGCGTTGGAGGCCGGCGCCTCCACCGGGCGGCGACTGTTCGACGCGGCGCTGGCCGGTGGGGCGCAGGCATTGGGGGCGCAGGCATTGGGCGGGAAGGCTCTGGGCGCAAAGGCGGGCCTCGCGCCCGGCAGCCCGGCCGACCTCGTCAGCCTCGCCGCCGGGGCGCCGTCGCTGTCCGGCAAGGGCGGCGACGCGCTGCTCGACGGCTGGATCTTCGCCGGCGGCCGGGCGCCGGTCGATTCGGTATGGCGTGGCGGGGCGAAGGTGGTCGCGGACGGCCGGCATCGCGACCGCGGCGCCGTCGAGGCCGGCTACCGGCGGGTGCTGCAAAAGCTGGCCGGCTGACAACCGCGGCGGAAGGGTCGCCGCCAGTCTGTATTTGGTATACTTAACGTCGGAGGGAGGACGCTCCGATGTGCCCCAACGAATCGGCGACAATGCTCGCCACCCGACAGGATGCCGGCGGCGTGCGCGATTTCCGCGTCAGCACGCGGCGCAAGGAGAGCGAGGTCATCACCTCGTTCGAGCTGGTTCCGTCCGACGGTGCCGGCCCGCCCGCCCATGTGGCCGGGCAATATCTCACCCTGTTCGCCGAGCTTCCCGGCATCGGCCCGGTGAAGCGCAACTACACGATCTCGACGGCGCCCAATGGCGACCACCTGCGCATCTCGGTAAAGCGCGAGAAGCAGGGCCAGGTGTCGCGCTGGCTGCACGACGCCGCCGAGCCCGGCACGGTGCTGAAGATCGCCCCGCCGGCCGGCGCCTTCGTGCTGCCGCAGGCGCGGGTGCGGCCGATCGTGATGGTGAGCGGCGGCGTCGGGCTGACGCCGATGATCGCCATGCTGGAGGCGCTCGTCGCCGAGGGCGCGCAGGTGCCGGTGCAGTTCGTCCATTGCACCCAGGACGGCGCCGCCCATGCCTTCGGCGCGCATGTGAGGAAGCTCGTCGCCGCGCTGCCCAATGCCCGCGCCACGGTCTTCTACAGCCGCCCGCGCCCGCAGGACCGGGCCGGGACGGATTTCGACGTCGCCGGCCGGCTGACCCTCGACTGGCTGGTGGCGGAGGCGCCGCTCGCCGAGGCGGAGGTCTATGTGTGCGGGCCGGTCGGCTTCCTGCGCGCGCTGGTGCCGGCGCTGGCCAAAGCGGGCGTCGCGCAGGAGCGGCTGCATTACGAGTTCTTCGGGCCGGTCGAGGACCTGTTCGACCCGGAAGGCGCCTCGGACGCCCCGGCGGCGTCGGCCGGCGGAGCCGTGCCGGTGTTCCGGGCGACGGCGGCCGGCGGCTTCAGCCGCGATTTCATCGCCGAAGGCCTCCTCGACAGCGCCTCCGATGCGATCGTCGCCAGCGACCGCGAGGGGCTGATCGTGCTGTGGAATCCCGGCGCGGTGCGCATTTTCGGCTTTACCGAGGCGGAGGCGCTGGGCCGCTCGCTCGACATCATCGTCCCCGAGCCGTTCCGGGCCCGTCACTGGGAGGGCTATGCCGAGACGGTGGCGAGCGGCCAGAGCCGCTACGGCGCCGGCGACCTGCTCGCCGTGCCGGGCCTGACCAAGGACGGACGGCGCATTTCGCTCGAATTCACCATCGTGCTGCTCAAGGATGAGGCAGGACGGGTGACCGGCATGGCCTCGGTGCTGCGCGACGTCACCCGCCGCTTCGAGGAAACGCGGGCGCTGAAGAAGGAGCTGGCGGCGCTGAAGGCGCCATGACGCAGGTGCCGGGCGGCAATCGGCCGACAAGCGGCCCGCCGCTTGCTTCGAAAGGCGTATGATCGCTGGTTCCTTCATCCCAGGCGTCGTCGTCCCCGTACGATGCGCCGCTCTGTCCTGCCTTGGTTCGAAACCGGTGATGCGTCGCGCCTATGTCGGCTGACCCGAGCCTGAAGATCGTCATCGTCGACGAGAGCCCGCTCCGCGCGGCCATTCTCGACGAGGGGCTGCGCGAGGCCGGCTATGTCAACGTGCTGTGCCTTACCGAGCGGCACAACCTGCTGGCGAGGCTGCACGCCATCGATCCCGACGTCATCGTCATCGACCTCGAGACCCCCTCGCGCGACGTGGTCGAGCAGATGTTCCAGGTGAGCCGCGAGGTGAAGCGCCCGGTCGCCATGTTCGTCGACCAGTCGGACAGCTCCACCATCGAGGAGGCGATCGAGGCGGGAGTGTCGGCCTATATCGTCGACGGGCTGAAGAAGGAGCGGGTGAAGCCGATCCTCGACATGACCATCAGCCGCTTCCGCGCCTTCGCCCGGCTGCGGGCCGAGCTGGAGCAGACCAAGACCCAGCTGGAGGAGCGCAAGACCGTCGACCGCGCCAAGGGCATCCTCATGCGGCTGAAGGGGCTGGACGAGGAGAAGGCCTATGCGCTGATGCGGCGCACCGCGATGAACGAGAAGAAGCGCCTCGTCGACATCGCCCAATCCGTCATCACCGCCGCGGAAATGCTGAAATGAAACGACTCGCGATCGGCTTCATCCCGCTGACCGACGCCGCCACGCTGATCGCCTGCGCCGAGCGCGGCTTCGCCATGGCCGAGGGGCTGGAGCTCGACCTCCACCGCGAGGTGTCCTGGGCCAATATCCGCGACCGCCTCAATGTCGGCCTGCTCGACGGCGCGCACATGCTGGCGCCGCAGGCCATCGCCTCCTCGCTGGGGCTCGGCCATGTCCGGGTGCCGCTGGTCGCCGCCTTTGCGCTCAACCTCAATGGCGGGGCGATCACGCTGGCGCCGGAGCTCTATGCCCGCATGGGCGGCACCGGCGAGGACCTCGCCACCGGCGCGGGCACGGCGCGGGCGCTCGGCCATGTGGTGCGCGAGCGGCAGGCGCGGGGGGAGGAGCAGTTCGCCTTCTCCTCGGTCTATCCGTTCTCCACCCACACCTATGCGCTGCGCCACCTGATGGAGGCCGGCGGCATCGACCCCGACCGCGACGTGCGCCTCGTGGTGGTGCCGCCGTCCTATACGGTGGAGAACCTGCGCAGCGGCCTCATCCACGGCTTCTGCGTCGGCTCGCCGTGGAACAGCGTCGCGGTGGAGGCCGGAGTCGGGCGCATCGCGCTGCTCGGCACCGAACTGTTCGCCCGCGCGCCGGAAAAGGTGCTGGGCGTGCATGCCCGCTTCGCCAATGCCGAGCCGGACGTGCTGCGCCGGCTGATCCGCGCGCTGGAGGCGGCGGCGCGCTGGTGCGAGGCGCCCCCGAACCGCGCCGACCTCGCCCGGCTGCTCGCCGAGCCGCGCTTCCTCGGCGTGCGCGCCGACATCATCGAGCGCACGCTCGGCGGCGAGCTGCGCGTCGGGCCGGGCGATGCCGAGCGCATCGATCCCGATTTCCTGCTGCTGCATCGCGGCGGCGTCACCCGCCCGGACCCGCGCCACGCGCTGTGGATCTACGCCCAGATGGTGCGGGCCGGGCAGGCCGCCTATGCGCCGGACGCCGCGCGCGAGGCGCAGGCGGTCTATCGTCCCGACCTCTACGATGCCGCGCTCGGCCTGCCGCACGCCGCGGCAATGGCGGAGGGCGATCCCGTGGGCACCCGTTTCGGCGTGCCCTTCGACGACGACGACGTGGAGGCCTATCTGGCCCGGCTGCAGGCCCGATAGGGCGTGGCGGTGATTTATTGCGCGGATGCGTGAAATATCCTCATAAAATGCGATGAATTGCTCACATTTTGTGCGCCGAAAAATCGGTGCCGCAATGCCGGGCAGGCGGGCCATTTCGTCTCTAACAGATTGAAACAATTCTAGTTTCAAGGTGCTGACGGGCGTTTTTGCCAGGTTGGCACGATTTGTGTATGTCTACTGGTGCCGATCGGTCAACGATGACCGCGGCATTCCCGATTTCCGCCCAGCGATGGGCTGCAGCAAAGCCGCTGCCACCGTGACGGAGCTTCTCCGTCCGCGGACCGTGGCTTGTTTGCGTTTTCATCGCCGCGCTCGAAACGGGTGCGGCTTCTGGAAGACATTCCGAGGGGCACACCCAATGACCGATCGCAAGACCATCGACAGCACCGCGACCGACAGCCTTTCCCGTCCGCAGGCCGGGGGCCAGCTGCCGTCTTCTGGCGTGTCCCGCCGCTCGCTGCTGAAATCCGGCGCCGCCGCACTCGGCTCCGCGGCGCTGTTCGACGCCGTGCGCATGGCCTTCCCCGGCGGCGTGCCCTTCGCCCATGCCGCCGCGCCGGAAACCACCAGGGCGGTGCTCGGCTATATCGCGCTGATGGACGCCGCCCCGCTGGTGATCGCCAAGGAGAAGGGGCTGTTCGCCAAGCACGGCGTGCCGGATGTCGAGGTCGCCAAGCAGGCCTCCTGGGGCGCCACCCGCGACAATCTCGTGCTCGGCGGCGCCGCCAACGGCATTGACGGCGCGCATATCCTCTCGCCGATGCCCTACCTGATCTCCGCCGGCAAGGTGACGCAGAACAACGTGCCGACGCCGATGTACCTGCTGGCGCGGCTCAATCTCGACGCGCAGGCGATCTCGGTCTCCAACGAGTACAAGGACCTCAAGGTCACAGCCGACGCCTCGGCGCTGAAGGCCGCCTTCGAGGCCAAGAAGGCCGCCGGCAAGGACGTGAAGGTCGCCATGACCTTCCCGGGCGGCACCCACGACCTGTGGATCCGCTACTGGCTGGCCTCGGCCGGCATCGACCCCGACAAGGACGTCTCCACCATCGTGGTGCCGCCGCCGCAGATGGTGGCGAACATGAAGGTCGGCAACATGGACGCCTTCTGCGTCGGCGAGCCGTGGAACGAGCAGCTGGTCAATCAGGGCATCGGCTTCACCGCCTGCACCACCGGCGAGATCTGGAAGCAGCACCCGGAAAAGGCGCTCGGCATGCGCGCCGACTTCGTCGACAAGAACCCCAATGCCACCCGCGCGATCCTGATGGCGGTGATGGAAGCCCAGCAATGGTGCGACCAGATGGCCAACAAGGAGGAGATGTCGACCATCGTCGGCAAGCGGCAATGGTTCAACGTGCCGGTCGCCGACATTCTCGGTCGCGCCCGGGGCGACATCAACTACGGCAACGGCCGGGTGGTGAAGGGCTCCGACCAGTACATGAAGTTCTGGCAGGACCAGGCCTCCTATCCGTTCAAGAGCCACGATGCCTGGTTCATCACCGAGGACATCCGCTGGGGCAAGTTCGAGCCGACCACCGACGTCAAGGCGCTGGTCGACAAGGTGAACCGCGAGGACCTCTGGCGCGGCGCCGCCAAGGAGCTCGGCGTCGCGGCCGCGGACATCCCGGCCTCGGACTCGCGCGGCAAGGAGACCTTCTTCGACGGCAAGGTGTTCGATCCCGCCGACCCGTCCGCCTATCTCGCCAGCCTCGGCATCAAGCGCATCGCCTGACGCCGCCCGCCGCGCGCGGGTGGCGCGCTTCTTCGATCCCTTCGAGCCGGGAGCTCTCCATGTCCCTGACCGCACTCAAGCGCGAGGCCGTCGCCTCGACGGTGAAGACAAGCGCCGCGCCCAAAACCGCCGCGTCCAAGACCGCGGCGTCCAAGACGGCCGAGGTGCTGAAGCTGGCGCCGGCGCGTCGTCCCGCCGCCGGGTCGCGCATGGCCGGCTATGCGCGCGGCGTCGCGGTGGCGGTGGTGCCGCCGCTCATCATGCTGGTGCTGCTGCTCGGCATCTGGGAACTGCTGTGCTCCAGCCCCGGCGCCACGCTGCCGCCGCCCTCCACCATCTGGCGGGAATCCTACGACCTCATCGTCAACCCGTTCTTCGTCAACGGCTCGCAGGATATCGGCCTCGGCTGGCGGGTGCTGATCTCGCTGCAGCGCGTCGCCATCGGCTTCGGCCTCGCGGCGGTGGTGGGCATCGTGCTCGGCGTGCTGGTCGGCCAGTCGGTCTGGGCGATGCGCGGGCTCGACCCGATCTTCCAGGTGCTGCGCACCGTGCCGCCGCTGGCCTGGCTGCCGATCGCGCTCGCCGCCTTCCGCGATTCGAGCCCTTCGGCGATCTTCGTCATCTTCATCACCGCCATCTGGCCGGTGATCATCAACACCGCGGTCGGCGTGCGCAACATCCCGCAGGACTATCGCAACGTCGCCAAGGTGCTGCGGCTCAACCCGCTGGAATTCTTCGTGAAGATCATGCTGCCCTCGGCGGCGCCGTACATCTTCACCGGCCTTCGGATCGGCGTCGGCCTCTCCTGGCTCGCCATCGTCGCGGCGGAAATGCTCACCGGCGGCGTCGGCATCGGCTTCTTCATCTGGGACGCGTGGAACTCCTCGCGCCTGTCCGACATCATCGTGGCGCTGGTCTATATCGGCGTGGTCGGGTTCATCCTCGACCGCCTCGTCGCCGGCATCGGCGCCTTCATCACCCGCGGCACCGCGGCAGCCTGAAGGAGGATCCGATGACCGCCTATCTCAAGCTCGACCATATCGACAAGGCCTTCTCCCGCGGCGGGTCCACCACCGAGGTGCTGAAGGAAGTCAGCCTCGACATCGCCAAGGGCGAGTACATCTCGATCATCGGCCATTCCGGCTGCGGCAAGTCGACCCTGCTCAACATCGTCGCCGGCCTGACCCAGGCCACCGCCGGCGGGGTGATCCTCGAGGGACGGCAGGTCGATTCACCCGGCCCGGACCGCGCGGTGGTGTTCCAGAACCATTCGCTGCTGCCCTGGCTGTCGGTCTACGACAATGTCCGCCTCGCGGTGGACAAGGTGTTCTCCGGGGTGAAGAGCCGCGCCGAGCGCCACGACTGGACGCTGCACAATCTCGACCTGGTGCAGATGGGCCATGCCCGTGACAAGCGCCCCTCGGAAGTCTCCGGCGGCATGAAGCAGCGCGTCGGCATCGCCCGCGCGCTGTCCATGGAGCCGAAGGTGCTGCTGCTCGACGAGCCGTTCGGCGCCCTCGACGCGCTCACCCGCGCGCATCTGCAGGACTCGGTGATGCAGATCCACGCCGCGCTCGGCAACACGGTGATCATGATCACCCACGATGTCGACGAGGCGGTGCTGCTCTCCGACCGCATCGTGATGATGACCAACGGCCCCTCCGCCCGCATCGGTGAGGTGCTCGCGGTGACGCTGCCGCGCCCGCGCCGCCGGCTCGAGCTGGTCACCGACCCCTCCTACCTCGCCTGCCGCGAGGCGGTGCTGAAGTTCCTTTACGAACGCCACCGCTTCGTCGAAGCGGCTTGAGGAGAGCGCCATGACCCCCGACCGCATCGCCCAGCAGCACGTCGTCCTCTTGCGCGAGAGCTTCGACAAGGTCCGCCCGATTTCCGACCAGGCCGCGGCCCTGTTCTACGGCCGGCTGTTCGAGATCGCCCCCGAGGTCCGCCCGCTGTTCAAGAGCGACATGACCGAGCAGGGCCGCAAGCTGATGGCGACGCTCTCGGTGGTGGTGAACGGCATGGACAATCTGCCGGCGCTGATCCCGGCGGTGGAGCGGCTCGGCGCCCGCCATGCCGGGCTCGGGGTCACGCCCGAGCATTTCGTGCCCGTGGGCGAGGCGCTGCTGTGGACGCTGGAGCAGGGGCTCGGCGAGGCCTTCACCCCGCCGGTGCGCGCCGCCTGGACCGAGGCCTATGGCGTGCTGTCGGCGGTGATGATCGACGCGGCCAAAGCTGCCGGGGAATCGGCGCCGGGGCAGGACCCGCAATTTGGCCGCCTCGCCGGGGTGGTCCACCTATGAGCCCCGAGCGCGTCCTCGTCATCGGCAACGGCATGGCGGCGGCGAAGCTCTGCGAGGAGCTGACCGCCCGTGCCCCCGGCCGCTTCGCGCTGACCGTGGTCGGGGCCGAGCCTCGCCTCGCCTATAACCGCGTGCTGCTCTCCTCGCTGCTGGCCGGCGAGGTGAGCGCCGCCGACCTCGTGCTGCACGAGGCCGGCTGGTGGGCGGCGCGGGGCGTCGCGCTGCATCTCGGCAACCCGGCGACGGCGATCGACACCGCGGCGAGGCAGGTGCGCCTCACCGACGGGACGGTGCTCGACTACGACAGGCTGGTGCTGGCCACCGGCTCCAACCCGATCCGCCTGCCGGTGCCGGGCATGGAACTGCCCGGCGTGATGACCTTCCGCGACATGGCGGATGTCGACGCGCTCGCCGCCGCCGCCCGGCCGGGCCTGCGCGCCATCGTCATCGGCGGCGGGCTCCTGGGGCTGGAGGCCGCGACCGGCCTCGCCGGCGCGGGGGCCGATACCGCCATCATCCATCTCGCCGACCGGCTGATGGAGCGCCAGCTCGACGCCCATGCCGCCGCGCTGCTGCGGCAGGCGGTGGAAGCGCGCGGCATCGCCGTGCATCTCGACGCCTCGACGCTGGCCATCGAGGGCGACGTGCGGGGCGAGGCACGGGTCCGGGGCTTGCGCCTGGCCGATGGGCGCGTGCTGCCGGCCGACCTCGTGGTGGTCGCCTGCGGCGTGCGGGCGAACGCCGATCTCGCCCGCGCGGCCGGCATCGGCTGCGGGCGCGGCATCCTCGTCGATGACGGGCTCGCCACCGATGTGCCCGGCGTGTTCGCCATCGGCGAATGCGCCGAGCATCGCGGCCAGGTCTACGGCCTCGTCGAGCCGGCTTACGAACAGGCGCGGGTGCTGGCCCGCCGGCTGGCGGGGGAAAGCGCGGTCGCGGGGGCGGCCTATGCCGGCAGCGTGCTCGCCACCAATCTCAAGGTCTCCGGCGTGCATGTGTTCTCGGCCGGCGATTTCCTCGGCGCCGAGGGGACGCAGGACCTCGTGCTCGCCGATCCCGGCCTCGGGCTCTATCGCCGACTGGTGCTGCGCGACGACGGCGCCGCGACTCGTCTGGTCGGGGCGGTGCTCTATGGCGATACCGCCGACGGGCTGTTCTATCTCGACCTGATGCGTTCCGGCCGCGACATCGGCCCGGCGCGTGACGCACTCGCCTTCGGGCGGGCCTATGTCGCGCTCGAATCCGACCAGGCATCCGACCACGAACTCGACCGGGAGGCCGCGTGATGGGCACCGATTTCAATCCGGAACAGAAGCGCTATCTTGAAGGCTTCGTCGCCGGTCTCGCCGCCACCCGCTCGGCCGGCGGCCTCGGTGCCGCGCCGGCCGCGCCGGCCAGGGCGGCGCCGGCCGGGGAGACCGGGCCGGACGCCAGCGCTCACCGCGCCATGGCCCGCTTCGAGGCGCAGGGGCGCAAGCTCGCCAACGAGGAGAAGGCCAAGCGCGAGGAGCTCGGCCTCGATTCCTATGGCCGCATGAAGCAGCACGCCCGCGACGGCGCCTTCCCCAAAGGCCCCGATGTGTTCCGCTGGAAGTTCCACGGCCTGTTCTACGTCGCCCCGACGCAGGACAGCTATATGTGCCGGCTGCGCATTCCCAACGGCATCGTGAAATACTGGCAGTTCGCCGGCGTCGCCGACCTCGCGGAAAAGCATGGCGGCGGCTACAGCCACGTCACCACCCGCGCCAATTTGCAGATCCGCGAGATTCCGGCGAGTGACGGGCCGGCGGTGCTGGAGGGGCTGATCGGCCTCGGCCTCACCGCCCGCGGCTCGGGGGCCGACAATATCCGCAACGTCACCGGCGGCCCGACCGCCGGCATCGACCCGCAGGAACTGATCGACACCCGCCCCTTCGCGCTGGACTGGCACTACCACATCCTCGCCGACCGCTCGCTCTACGGCCTGCCGCGCAAGTTCAACGTCGCCTTCGACGGCGGCGGGCGCATCGGCGCGCTGGAGGACACCAACGATATCGGCTTCCAGGCGGTGGAGGTGGCGGACGGCCATGGCGTCGAGCCGGGCGTGTGGTTCCGCGTAGTGCTCGGCGGCATCACCGGCCATATGGACTTCGCCCGCGACACCGGGGTGATCGTGAAGCCGGAACAGGCCAGCGACGTCGCCGACGCCATGGTGCGGGTGTTCATCGACCATGGCGACCGCACCGACCGCAAGAAGGCGCGGCTGAAATACGTGCTCGACGCTTTCGGCTTCGAGAAGTTCCTCGCCCTCACCGAGGAGAAGCTCGGCTGGAGCCTGCCGCGCGTGCCGGCCGCCGCCGTCGCCCCGCGCCCGGAGCCGGACCGGCTCGCCCATATCGGCGTGCACCGGCAGAAGCAGCCGGGCCTCAACTGGGTCGGCGTGGTGCTGCCCACCGGCAGGATGACCGTGGAGCAGATGCACGGCCTCGCCCTTCTCGCCCGCGACCTCGGCGATGGCGAATTGCGGCTCACCGTCTGGCAGAACCTCATCCTCTCCGGGGTGCCGGACGACAAGGTGGCGCTGGTCGAGGCGGCGGTGGAGGCTCTCGGCCTGTCGACCCGCGCCACCGCGATCCGCGCCGGCCTCGTCGCCTGCACCGGCTCGATCGGCTGCCGCTTCGCCAATGCCGACACCAAGGGCACTGCCGAGGCGATCGCCCGCCATTGCGAGGAACGGGTTGTCCTCGACCTGCCGGTGAACATCCACGTCACCGGCTGCCCGCACAGCTGCGCCCAGCATTATATCGGCGATATCGGCCTGGTCGGTGCCCGCGTGCCGGTGAACGAGGACGGCGACACCGTGGACGGCTTCCACCTCGTGGTCGGCGGCGGCTTCGGTTCGGATGCGACGATCGCCCGCGAGCTCTATCGCGACGTGAAGGCGGACGAGGCGCCCGTCGTCGTCGAGGGGTTGCTGCGCGCGTGGCTCGCCCACCGCGTTGACGGTGCCGAGACGCTGGCCCGCTTCACCCGCCGCCACGCGCCCGAGGCGCTGCGCGCCCTCGTCGAGGAGGAGACGCACGCATGAACGCCGCTAGCCCGACCCCGGTACCGCCCGCCATCGCCTTCTTCCCGGAGACCGCGCCCTTCAGCGAGGAGCAGCGCGCCTGGCTGAACGGCTTCTTCGCCGGCATGCTCACCCCGCAGGGCGCGCCGACCGCCTTGTCGCCGGCCGAGAACGCGGCGCTGATGCCCGGCGCGGCCGCCGAGGAGGACGACGGTGCCCCCTGGCACGACGCCTCCATGCCGCTCGACGAGCGCATGAAGCTCGCCGAGGGCCGGCCGCTCGCCCGCCGGATGATGGCGGCGATGGCGCAGCAGGATTGCGGCCAGTGCGGCTATCTCTGCGACAGCTACAGCGCCGCCATCGCGTCGGCCAAGGAGACCAAGCTCAATCTCTGCGCCCCCGGCGGCAAGGAGACGATGCGGATGCTGAAGGCGCTTGCCGCCGAGATCGGCGAGGCGCCCGCCTCCGCCCCCGCCGAGGCGGTCCCGGCCGCGCCGGCGGGGGCGCCCGGCACCTCGCGCGACAATCCGGCGCTGGTCTCCTTCGTCGCCCGCCACCGCCTCAACAAGGGCGCCTCGGAGAAGCAGACCTGGCATGTCGAGTTCGACCTCGCCAGCGCCGGGCTCGACTACACGGTCGGCGACAGTTTCGGCATCTTCCCGCTCAATGACGGCGAACTCGTCGACGCGGTGCTGGAGGCCATCGGCGCCAGCCGGCAGGACATGATCGGCGAGCGGTTCGCCCGCGACGTGCTGATGCAGGACGTCGCGCTCGGCGCCGCCCCGGACGGCCTGTTCCAGCTGCTGACCTACCACACCGGCGGCGAGATGCGCCGCAAGGCCCGCGCGCTGGCCGCCGGCGAGGACCCAGACGGCGATGCCGCCAGCCTCGACGTACTGGCGGCGCTGGAGAAATTCGGCCGCCCGCGCATCGCTGCGGAAGTGCTGGCCGAGGCGCTGGAGCCGCTGCAGCCGCGGCTCTACTCGATCTCGTCGAGCCCAAAGGCGACGCCGGGCCGGCTCTCGCTCACCGTCGACACGGTGCGCTACCGCATCGGCGCGCGCACGCGGCTCGGCGTCGGCTCGACCTTCCTCGCCGCCCGCATCCCGGAGGGCGGGCAGATGCGCGCCTATGTGCAGAAGGCGCACGGCTTCGCTTTGCCGAACGACTTGTCCCGGCCCGTCATCATGGTCGGGCCCGGCACCGGCATCGCGCCGTTCCGCGCCTTCCTGTGGGAGCGGATGGCGGTGAAGGCGCCGGGGCGCAACTGGTTGTTCTTCGGCCACCAGCGCAGCGAGTGCGACTTCTTCTACGAGGAGGAGCTGGAGGGCATGCGCGCGAGCGGCCATCTCGCGCGCCTGACGCTCGCCTGGTCGCGCGACGGCGACGAGAAGGTCTATGTGCAGGACCGCATGCGCCAGGTCGGCGCCGACCTCTATGCCTGGCTGGAGGAGGGCGCGCATTTCTACATCTGCGGCGACGCCAAGCGGATGGCGAGGGATGTCGAGCATGCGCTGGTCGATGTCGTCGCCGCGCATGGCGGCAAGTCGACCGACGAGGCGCTGGCCTATGTCGCCGCGCTGAAGAAGGCCGGGCGCTACCAGGCGGACGTCTATTGATGAACGCGCCGGTGCCGCTCGCGCTCGCCGAAGCCGCCCTCCTGCCGGCGGTGCGCACCACGGTGAAGACCACCTGCCCCTATTGCGGGGTGGGGTGCGGCGTGCTCGCCAGCCCGGACGGGGCCGGCGGCGCGGCGGTGGCGGGCGATCCCGAGCATCCGGCCAATCTCGGCCGGCTGTGCTCCAAGGGATCGGCGCTGGGCGAGACGCTGGCGCTCGGCACCCGGCTGCTGCATCCGATGGCGCAGGACGGCCGGGGGTCGCTGCTGCGGGTGTCCTGGGACGCGGCGCTCGAGCGTATCGCCGGGGCCTTCGGCCGGACCATTGCCGCTCATGGGCCGGATTCGGTGGCGCTCTATCTCTCCGGCCAGTTGCTGACCGAGGATTATTACGCCGCCAACAAGCTCGCCAAGGGCTTCCTCGGCACCGCCAATGTCGACACCAATTCGCGCCTCTGCATGGCTTCCTCGGTGGCCGGCCACAAGCGCGCCTTCGGCTCCGACACCGTGCCGGGCGCCTATGCCGACCTCGACGAGGCCGACCTCGTGGTGCTGGTCGGCTCCAACGCCGCCTGGTGCCACCCGGTGCTGTTCCGCCGGCTGGAGGCGGCGCGGGCGCGGCGGGGGACGAGGCTGGTCGTCGTCGATCCGCGCCGCACCGCGACGGCGGAGGAGGCGGACCTGTTCCTGCCGGTGGCGCCGGGCATGGATTCGGTGCTGTTCGCCGGGCTGCTGGTGCATCTGGCGGATACCGGCGCGCTCGACGAGGCCTATGTCGCCGCCCATACCGCCGGCTTCGCGCCGGCGCTTGCCGGCGCGCGGGCCCTGGCGCCGGATGTCGCGGCGGTGAGCGCCGCGACCGGCGTGCCCGCCGCCGACATTGCCCGCTTCTACGCGCTGTTCGCCGCGACCGGGCGGGTGGTCACCTGCTACTCGCAGGGGGTGAACCAGTCGGCGCAGGGCACCGACAAGGTCGGCGCGATCATCAATTGCCACCTCGCCACCGGCCGCATCGGCCGGCCGGGCATGGGGCCGTTCTCGCTCACCGGCCAGCCCAACGCCATGGGCGGGCGCGAGGTCGGCGGCCTCGCCAACCAGCTCGCCGCCCATATGGGCTTCTCGGCAGACGAGGTCGGCCGCGTGCGCCGCTTCTGGGATGCGCCGCGCATGGCGACGCGGGAGGGCCTGAAGGCGGTCGACATGATGCGGGCGGTGGCGGACGGCCGCATCAAGGCCCTGTGGGTGCTCGGCACCAATCCGGCGGTGAGCCTGCCGCGCGCCGACGAGGTGCGCAAGGCGCTGTCCGGGCTCGATTTCCTCGCCGTTTCCGACAATGTGCGCTCGAACGACACGCTGGCCTGCCGGCCGCATGTGGTGCTGCCGGCGCTCGGCTGGGGCGAGAAGGACGGCACGGTCACCAATTCCGAGCGCCGCATCTCCCGCCAGCGCGCCTTTCTCGACGCGCCGGGCGAGGCGAAGCCGGACTGGTGGGCGCTCGCCGAGGTCGGCCGGCGGCTGGGCCATGACGATGCGTTCGGCTGGCAGTCCGCGGCAGACGTGTTCCGCGAGCACGCGGCGCTCTCCGGCTTCGAGAATGGCGGCACGCGGGATTTCGACATTGGCGGCCTCGCCGGGCTGGACGATGACGGTTTCGACGCCATGGCGCCGCAGCAATGGCCGGTGCGCGCGCCGGGCGAGGGCGGCGAGAAGCGCTTCTTCGCCGAGGGCGGCTTCTTCACCCCGGACCGCCGCGCCCGTTTCATCACCCCCGCCGCGCCGGCGCTGGCAGCGTCGATCGATGAGGACTTCCCGCTATTGCTGAACACCGGCCGCATTCGCGACCAGTGGCACACCATGACCCGCACCGGGCTGTCGCCGCGCCTCGCCGGACACCTGCCGGCGCCGTTCGTCGAGCTCCATCCCGCCGATGCCGCCCCGCTCGGCGTGGCGGCGGGCGATCTGGTGCGGCTGACCTCGGCGCAGGGCAGCGCGGTGCTGGAGGCGCGGCTGTCCGACGGCCAGCGGCGCGGCGAATTATTCGCGCCGATCCACTGGTCGGACATGAACGCCGCCCATGCGCGGGTGAATGCGCTGGTGGCCGGCGCCGTCGATCCGTTCTCCGGCCAGCCGGAATCCAAGGCGGCGCCGGTGCGGGCGGAGCGGGTGACGATGCCGCTGCGCGGCTTCCTGCTCGCTCGCGGAGCCGTCGCGCCGCCGCCGGCGGCGTGGTGGGCGCGGGTGGCGCTGCCGGGCGGCGAGGGCTGGCTGATCGCCGATGACGCAGGCGCGCCGGTCTGGCGGCAGCGGGCGGACGCGCTGTTCGGGCCGGCGGAGCGGGCGGCGTTCCTCGATGCCGCCGCCGGCATCTACCGCACCGCCGTCTACGATGCCGACGGCCGGCTCGATGCGGTGCTGTTCATTGGCCCGGCGGCGGACGCGCCGTCCTGGGAGGCGATCAAGGGCTTCCTCGCCGGCGACGCGCCGACCCCGGCCGAGCGCCGCGCCGTGCTGGCGGGCCGGATGGCCGGCGCGGCGGCGTCCTGCGGGCCGCTGGTGTGCTCCTGCTTCGGCGTGCCGCTCGACCCGATCCGCGCCCTGCTGGCCGCCGAGCCGGCGGCGGATGTCGCCCGCATCGGCGCGGCGCTGAAGGCCGGCACCAATTGCGGCTCCTGCGTGCCGGAGCTCAGGCGCATCCTCGCCGGCGCGATCGCGGGCTGATCGCCTACTCGCCGAAGATCGACCAGCCCATGCGCTTGGTCAGCGCCTCCAGCGCGATGCGCCCGAGATGCGAATTGCCGACGGCGTCCAGCCCCGGCGCCCACACGGCGATCGAGGCCTCGCCCGGCGCGATGGCGAGGATGCCGCCGCCGACGCCGCTCTTGCCGGGCAGGCCGACGCGATAGGCGAACTCGCCCGAGCCGTCATAATGGCCGCAGGTGAGCATGATGGCGTTGATGCGCCGCGCCCGCTCCGGGCTCACCACCGAATGGCCGGTGGTCGGGTTCCTGCCGCGCCAGGCGAGGAAGCGGCCGGCGGCGGCGAGCTGGCGGCAGCTCATGGCGATGGAGCAATGGTGGAAATAGACGCCGAGCGTGTAGTCCACGGGGTTCTGCAGCACCCCGTAGGACTTCATGTAATTGGCGAGCGCGGCGTTGCGGAAGCCGGTGCGCCGCTCCGACGAGGCGACCTTCTCGTCGATGGCGATCGAGGTGTCGTCGGCGATGAAATGCATGAAGCGCAGGATCTCGCCCAGCGCCTCGCGCGGCTCGTGGCCGGCGAGGATCTGGTCGGTCACCGCGATGGCGCCGGCATTGATGAACGGGTTGCGCGGGATGCCCTGCTCGTATTCGAGCTGCACGATGGAATTGAAGGCGCTGCCCGAGGGCTCGCGCCCGACATGCCGCCACAGCCGGTCGCCGATCTTGCCGAGCGCCAGGGTGAGGGTGAACACCTTGGACACGCTCTGGATGGAGAACGGCACCTCGGCATCGCCGGCTGCCGCCACGCCGCCCTTCGCGTCGACCACCGCGATGCCGAACTGGTTCGGATCGACCCGCGCCAGCTCCGGGATATAGGTGGCGACCTCGCCGCGGTCGGGGCGGGTGCGCATCTCCTCGGCGATTTCCTCAACGACGGTCTTCAGATCGGGCACGGGCTGGCTTTCCTGGCGTTTCGACGATGCGACGGGGTCAGCCGGTGCGAGCGGCCGGCCGGCCGCCGGCGGGTGCGGCGAGCCGGGCGAGGACAGTCATGGCTGCGACGGTCATGGGCGGGAAACCTGGGGCTTGGATCGTTCGCGTTCTCCGGCAGGGCATGACGGCGGGCGCCTGCTGTCAAGCCCTGTCGCGCGCCCGGATCCCGCGGTGGCGGGAACGCTTGGCCGCGCGGTTCGTTGGCTAGGGGCGGGACGGCGGGATTGCAAGCGAAGGAGGACGCCATGCCGCGTGGCGACAAGTCGGCCTATACCGGCAAGCAGATCCGCAAGGCCGAGCATATCGAGGAAAGCTACAGGGATCGCGGCGTGCCGGAAGACGAGGCCGAGCGCCGGGCCTGGGCCACCGTGAACAAGGATGACGGCGGCGGCAAGAAATCCGGCTCCGGCCGCGGCACCCATACCGGCCATCCGGCCGCCCATCGCGGCGGCGAGATCGGCGGGCGGGCCTCGGCCGAACGCCCGGCGGCCGAACGCTCCGTCGCGGCCCGCAAGGCCGCCGCCACCCGCAAGCGCAACGCGGAGAAGCGCAATGCCGAGCACCGCGCCGGCTGAGGCGCGGACAGGCCGGCCCGGAAATTCCCGGCGTCCAGAAACGGAGAATCCCCATGAAAGTAAGTGATGTGATGACCCGCGACGTGCAGGTCGCCGGCCCGAACGAGACGCTGGAGCAGGCGGCGCGGATGATGGCGCTGCTCGATGCCGGCATCCTGCCGGTGGGCGAGGACAACCGGCTGGTCGGCATGATCAGCGACCGCGACATCGCGGTGCGCGGCGTCGCCCTCGGCAAGGGCCCGGCGACACTGGTGCGCGAGGTGATGACGCGCGAGGTCAAATATCGCTTCGACGATCAGGACCTCGACGAGGTAAGCCGCAACATGGGCGACCTGCAGGTACGGCGCCTGCCGGTGGTCGACCGCGAGAAGCGGCTGGTCGGCATCCTGTCGCTCGGCGACATCGCGGTGGCCGGCCGCGAGGTGATCGCCGGCAACGCGCTCGGCGACATCTCCCGGCCCGGCGGAGCCCACAGCCAGGTCATGTAGGCGGGGTCGTATAGGCGGGCCGTGCAGGCTGGCTGATGCAGGCAGGCCGTGCAAGCCGACGCAGCAAGGCGCGGCCGCACTTTAATTGCGCGCGCGGCGTCCGCGGCCGCGCGCCTCTTTCGCCCGGCGGAGGGAACTTCTCGCTGCGTTGCGGCTTCCTCTCGTGCAGCGCGACGCCCATGGTTTCTTTCGCAACGGGATGTAAATGAATCGCCGACAGCTGTTTCTCGGAGCGGCGCTCCTGCCCGCCATCGGCGTGGCCGGGGCGCCGCCGCTCTCGTTCCTCTCCACCGACGCCCAAGCGCAGGATGCCGCCGCGCCGGCGGGCAAGGCCGCTCCGCCGCCCGCTGGCGAGGCGACGCCCTTCGATGCCAATACGGTGCGCGAAGCCGCCCGGACGCTCGCCGCCAAGCCCTACAAGGCGCCGGACGCGACCTTGCCGGAGGGGCTGCAGAATCTCAGCTACGACAAGTATCGCGACATCCGCTTCAATGCCGACCGCGCGATCTGGCGCGGCCAGAACCTGCCCTATGAGATGCAGCTCCTGCATCGCGGCTTCCTGTTCAAGGAGCGGGTGGACCTGTATCTGGTCGCCGACGGCAAGGCGCAGAAGCTGGCCTATGACCGCGACTTCTTCCGCTTCGAGCACGGCCTCACCCCGCCCGACCCGAAAGTCGATCTCGGCTTTTCCGGCTTCCGCCTGCACGGGCCGCTGAACCGGCCGGATTATTTCGACGAGATCGCGGTGTTCCAGGGCGCCAGCTATTTCCGCGCGCTGGCCCGGAACCAGGTCTACGGCACCTCGGCGCGCGGCCTGTCGATCAAGACCGGCGACGCCGGCGGCGAGGAATTCCCCAGCTTCCGCGCCCACTGGATCGAGCAGCCGCGTTCGGGCGGCGATTCCATCGTCGTGCATTCGCTGATCGACAGCCCGAGCGCGGCGGCGGCTTTGCGCTTCACCATCCGGCCGGGCGACGCCACGGTGATGACGGTCGAGCTCGCGCTCTATCCGCGTGCGGACATCGACCAGGCCGGCATCGGTTCGCTGACCAGCATGTTCCTGTTCGGCCCCAATGACCGCGACAATATCGACGATTTCCGCCCGGCGGTGGGCGATGCGCAGGGGCTCGCCTTCATCAACGGCAATGGCGAGCGGGTCTGGCGGCCGCTCACCAACCCGAACCGGCTGCAGATGAGCGTGTTCGGCGACGCCAATATACGCGGCTTCGGGCTGATGCAGCGCCAGCGCTCCTTCTTCGACTACCAGGACCTGGAGGCGCGCTACGAGAAACGCCCCAGCGTCTGGATCGAGCCGATCGGCGACTGGGGCGAGGGCGCGGTGCAACTGGTCGAGATCCCGACCAAGGAAGAGGTGCACGACAATATCGTCACGTTCTGGCGGCCGAAGCAGCCGCTGCGCAAGGGCGGCGAATACACCTTCACCTATCGCCTGCACTGGACCTGGGAGAGCCCCGACCGCGATCCTATCGCCCGCTTCGGCGCCACCCGCGTCGGCGGCACCGCCGAGAAGCGGCTGTTCGTCGTCGACCTCGTCGGCGAGGGGGTGAAGGACGGCAAGACCGACGGCCTCGCCGCCAGGGTGAGCGCCGGCGAGGGCGCGATCTCCGACGTGGTGCTGCAGCCCAACCCGGATGTCGGCGGCATGCGGCTGTCCTTCGGCTTCGAGCCGGGCGGGGCGAACCTCTCGGAGCTGCGTGCCGTGGTCCAGCGCGGAGAGGAGCGGGTCAGCGAGACCTGGATCTATCGATGGACGCCCTGACGGTGGATCGCGCGGCCGGGAGGCCGCCCGGCGCGGCCGGTGCTCCGGTGACGGCTGGCTTCCTGCCGCCGCCGGCACCGCTGGACATGCCGGTGCAGTCGCTGCGGGCCAGGGGCGCGCGTGGGTTGGCGGGCGGGCTGCTGCTAGGCCGGCGCTTCCTCGTCTTCGGCGCCGCGGCGGTGCTGACCGCCTTCGCCGCCTACGAAATGTACAGGGTGCTGGAGGTCGGCGGGCTGACCTTGCTGGAAATGCTGGTTTTGGGCCTGTTCGTGGTGCTGTTCGCCTGGATCGGCCTCGCCTTCACCAGCGCGCTCGGCGGCGCCATCGCCCGGCTCGGGGGACCGGACCGCCGGCTCGGCATCTCCCCGGACGGGCCGCTGCCGGCGCTCGCCATCCGCACCGCGCTGCTGATGCCGACCTATAACGAGGCGCCGGAGCGGGTGTTCGCCGGGCTGCAGGCGATCCTCGAATCGCTGGAGGCGACCGGCCGCCTCGACCGTTTCGACCTGTTCGTACTCTCCGACACCACCGATGCCGATGTCTGGGTGGCGGAGGAGGCGGCCTTCCTCGCCCTGCGCGAGCGCACTGGCGGGGCGCGCATCTTCTACCGCCGCCGCGCCCGCAATATCGACCGTAAGGCCGGCAATATCGGCGAATGGGTCGCCCGCTTCGGCGGCGCCTACGAGGCGATGCTGGTGCTCGACGCCGACAGCGTGATGACCGGCGAGTGCATCGTCCGCCTCGCCGCCGGGCTGGAAGCCAATGAGCGCGCGGGCCTCATCCAGACGCTGCCGATGATCGTCGGCGGGCGCAGCCTGTTCGCGCGGATGCAGCAATTCGCCGGACGGCTCTACGGGCCGCTGATCGCCGAGGGGCTGGCCTGGTGGTCGGGTTCCGAGAGCAATTACTGGGGCCATAATGCCATCATCCGCACCCGCGCCTTCGCCTCCTGCGCCGGGCTGCCGCATCTGAAGGGCCGCAAGCCGTTCGGCGGCCATATCCTCAGCCACGACTTCGTCGAGGCGGCGCTGATCCGCCGCGGCGGCTGGGGCGTGCATATGGCCCCGAGGCTGGAGGGCAGCTACGAGGAGGGCCCGCCCTCGCTCACCGACCTCGCCATACGCGACCGGCGCTGGTGCCAGGGCAATCTCCAGCACGCGGCGGTGCTGCCCGCGCGCGGGCTGCACCCGGTCAGCCGGCTGCACCTGCTCACCGGCATCGGCTCCTACGTCACCGCGCCGCTCTGGCTGATCATGCTGATCGCCGGCCTGCTCACCGCCCTGCAGGCGCGCTTCGTGCCGCCGGACTATTTTCCCGCGCAGTTCTCGCTGTTCCCCGCCTGGCCGGCGCAGGACCCGGTGCGCGCCGCCTGGGTGTTCGTCGGCACCATGGCGGTGCTGCTGGCGCCGAAGCTGATCGCCTATGGCCTGATGCTGTTCGACGGCCCCGCCCGGCGGGCCTTCGGCGGCGGTATCCGCACCTTTCTCGGCGTGCTGGCGGAGACGCTGATCGGCGGCCTCGCCGCGCCGGTGATGATGGTGGCGCAATCCTCCGCCGTGGCCAGCATCCTCGCCGGCCGCGACGGCGGCTGGCAGCCGCAGCGGCGCGGCGACGGGCGAGTGCCGTTGCGCGAGACGCTGGTCTACTACGCCCCGCATACGCTGCTGGGCCTGATCTTCGGCGCCGCCGCCTTCGCCATCGCCTGGCCGCTGTTCTTCTGGATGGCGCCGGTGATCCTCGGGCTGGTGCTGGCGGTGCCGATCGTTTCGTGGACGGCGCGCGAGGGCGCCGGCCGTGCCTTTGCCCGCGCCGGGCTGCTGGTGACGTCCGAGGAGCGGGAGCCGCCGCCGGTGCTCGCCCGCGCGGTGGCGCTGCGGGCGGAGTGGGGGGTGCAAGCCGTCGGCGAGGCGGTCGCCCGGCTCGCCGCCGATGCCGGGCTCGAGGCCGCGCATCGCGCCATGCTGCCGGAGGCGGGGGAGCGCGCGCGCGGCGACCATGCGCCGGAGCGGCTGATCGCCCGCGCCAAGGCCGCCGATGCCGACACGCTCGCGAGCGCCCTCAAGATGTTGACGCCGCGCGAAAAGGCGGCGGCGCTCGGCGACCGCGCGGCGCTCGACCGGCTGCTGGCGCTGGCGCGCGGCTGATCAGCGGGCGCGGATGCGCTCGGAAAAGTCCGGCGCGTTGCCGGCCGCCTGGCCGAGCGGGGTGATCACCGCCCGGCGTTCGACCTCGGCGAGCGGGGCGTCGGTGGCGATGAGCCCGTGCTCGTAGAGATAGCCGGGGAGATAGCCGGAGAGCAGGATCCGCCAGTCGCGCGGGATGTCGGGCTCGAGCAGCCGGACCAGGCGGAAGATCACCGTGGTGCAGTTGGTGGTGACGGTCTGGTACCATTGCGGCTGGCGGGCCAGTTCGTTGCCGAGCTCGGCGAAGGAGACGAACAGTTCCCGCCGGCGCTCCGGCGACAGTTCGAGCGGGAACAGCGACACCGTCTCGCGGCGCTCGTTGGTGCGCAGGCGCACGATGTCGCGCTCGTCGGCGGCGATCAGCACCAGCTCGAATTCCCTGAAGAAACCGCCGATCTCGGAGAATTCCTCGCCCTTCTCGCGCCGGATCTCGGCGGAGAACACCACGCGCTGGCCATCGGCGAAGGAGAAGCCGACCAGCGTATGGGCGACGGCCGGGTTGTCCCAGACCGAGGAGAACAGATCGACGCCGGTGATCCGGTCGAGCCGGTAGCGGCGGTCCTCCCAGCGCTCGGTCGCCTCGCTCGCCGACGTCCAGTCGAAATCGCGCACGTCGTGCAGCGTCACCTCGTCGCCGTCGAAGGTCCCGGTGACGCCGCGCGCGACGTCCGGCGCCCATTCGCGGTCGTTCGACGGCAGGGTGGTCGACCACCACAGGGCGAGCAGGCCGCTGCCCGCGAGCACGACCAGCCATCCGGCGCCGGGGCGGCCGCGACAGGCGAGGGCGAGTGCCGCCAGCACGGCCGCCGCCAGCGCCGCGAAGGCGAGCGCGCGCGCCGCCCCCTCGGCCTGGAACCACAGCGCGAGCACCGCCACCGGCGTGCCGGCGAGCAGCACGAGGACCAGCAGGACCGTCGGGACGAGGCGGGCGGGGGATGAAGCGCGGGGCGGCACGGGCAACCTCGGATGTGGGGTCCCGACTGTGCCCGGCGCCGGGCGGCTTGTCGTCCCGCGACCGCGGCCCGTCCACTTTATTCGCGTGCGCCCAATGGGGCCCATACGGATGAAGTGCGGCCCGGTCCGCCCTATATTCACCGCGAGCGTCGCCGCGCGCGTTGCCGAAGGGCCTTCGAGAGGGCTTGCAAGAGGGGCTTTGCCATGTCGATCCTGATGAACCTTGCCGTCGCCCGGCGTCGGCTCCTGATGCCGTTCGTCCTCCTCGCGCTGGCCGCCGGTCTCGCCGGCTGCGGGGTGAACACCATCCCGACCAACGAGGAGAAGGCCAAGGCGGCATGGAGCGACGTGCTCAACCAGTATCAGCGCCGGGCCGAACTGATCCCCAACCTCGTCGAGACGGTGAAGGGCTATGCGCAGCAGGAAAAGGACGTGCTGACGCAGGTGACGGAGGCGCGCGCCAACGCCACCTCGATCAAGGTCGATGCCTCCACCATCACCGATCCCGAGACATTCAAGAAATTCCAGGACGCGCAGGCGCAGCTCTCCGGCGCGCTCGGCCGGCTGATCGCGGTGTCGGAAGCCTATCCCGACCTCAAGTCGAACCAGAACTTCCTCGCCCTGCAGGCGCAGATCGAGGGCACCGAGAACCGCATCGCGGTGGCGCGGCGCGACTATATCGAGGCGGTGCGGGTCTATAATACCGAGCTGCGCACCTTCCCCGGGGTGCTGTGGGCCTCGACGCTCTATCGGTCCAGCAAGCCGATGGAGACCTTCACCATCTCCGAGGAGCAGATGAAGGTGCCGCAAGTGAAGTTCAACTAATGAAGTTCAACTGATGACGTTCAACTGAACGGCGCCCCTCCATGAACCGGCTCCGCATCGCGCTCGTCCTCGTGCTGCTGCTGGCGGCAGCGGCCGTCCTGCGCGCGGATTTCACCTTTCCGCCGCTGACCGGGCGGGTGGTGGATGCGGCGGGAATCCTCACCCCGGCGGCAAGGGCGGGGCTGGAGGCGAAGCTGGCGGCGCAGGAGGCGCGCACCAGCGACCAGTTCGTGGTGGCGACCGTGCCCTCGCTGGAAGGCACCTCGGTGGAGGATTACGCCAACCGGCTGTTCCGCGCCTGGAAGCTCGGCCAGAACGACAAGAACAACGGCGCGCTGCTGCTGGTGGCGCCGAACGACCGCAGGGTGCGCATCGAGGTCGGCTACGGGCTGGAGGGCGTGCTGCCGGACGCGGTGGCCTCGACCATCATCCAGACCGTGGTGGTGCCGGCCTTCCGTGCCGGGGACTTTGCCGGCGGCGTGGAAAAGGGCGCCGACGCGGTGATCGAGATCCTCAATCTCGACCCGGAAGAGGCCAGGGCCCGCGCCCGGCAGGCGGAGCAGCCGGCGATGACGCCGGAGGACTGGATCCCGCTGCTGATCTTCGCGGCGATGATCCTGTTCTGGATCTTCGTGTTCTACCGGCAGGTCCGCGGCGGCTATGTCGGGCGGCGAGGCGGGCGCGGGGCGGCGCTGCCGGGCGGCGTCGCCGGCTGGGAATGGTCGCGCGGACGCGGGTTCGGCGGAAGCTCGTCCGGCGGCGGCTGGTCGGGCGGCAGCGGGGGAGGCGGCTTTTCCGGCGGTGGCGGCTCGTCGGGCGGCGGCGGCGCCTCCGGTAGCTGGTGACGGGAGCTGGTGAGATGGCCAAGGCGGCGGGCGACATGTGGCTGACCGCGGACGACCATGCCGCCCTCGCCGAGGCGGTGCGCCGTGCCGAAGCCGGCACCAGTGGCGAGATCCGGCTGCTGGTTGTCACCGCGCCGCTGGTGCGGCATCCGTTCTTCGCGCTGATGTGGGCGGCGCTGATCGCGCTCGCCCTGCCCTGGCCGCTCGCCTTCCTCACCACGCTGGGGACGCCTGAGCTGCTGGCGGCGCAGGCCGCCGCCTTCGCGCTGATCGGCGGGCTGACGGTCTTCACGCCGCTCGGGCGGGTCCTGGTGCCGCGCGCGGCGGCGGAAGCGGCGGGGCGGGCGCAGGCGCTCGACCATTTCCTGGCGCTCGGCATGCACGGCACGCGCGGGCGCACCGGGGTGCTGATCCTGGTGGCGCCGGGCGACCGCGTCGTCGAGGTGGTGGCGGACGCGGCGATCCATTGCCGCGTCGGTCCCGATGCCTGGCGCGGCGTATGCTCGGCCGTGCTCGCCGGCGCCCGCGACGGGCGGCTCGCCGAGGGGCTCGCGGCCGGCGTCGAGCAGGCCGGACACCTGCTGAAGGCGCACGCGCCGGCCTCCGGGGACGACGTCAACGAATTGCCGGACCGCGTGCTGGTCATTTAGGCGCTGCCCGCCGCCTGGGCACGACGCGGCGCAGCAACCCGGATTCCGGCCACGCGCAAGGATAACGGCCGCATGAGCGCCACAATCTTGCTGCGTTGCATCTAAACGAAAGTTAGAATCTTTCGTTTTTAACCGAGTTGCGCGCGTTTATGGTTTCATATAGCGTCCATACGAACATAATAACGAAATCGCTCCTAAGGTAAGAGCGGTCGACCGGGAGGTTTCGTGTGAACGCGCGTGCGCTCGATGCGATCTATGATCTCGCCGTGATCGGCGGCGGGGTGAACGGCTGCGGCATCGCCCGCGACGCGGCGGGGCGGGGTGCCTCGGTCGTGCTGTTCGAGCAGGGCGACTTCGCCGGCGCGACCTCCTCCGCCTCCACCAAGCTGATCCATGGCGGCCTGCGCTATCTCGAGCATTACGAGTTCCGGCTGGTGCGCGAGGCGCTGATGGAGCGCGAGGTGCTGTGGGCGATGGCGCCGCACATCATCCGCCCGCTGCGCTTCGTGCTGCCGCATCATGACGGCCTGCGCCCGGCCTGGCTGCTGCGCCTCGGCCTGTTCCTCTACGACCATCTGGGCGGGCGCAGGCTGCTGCCGCCGACCCGGACGCTGGACCTGACCCGCGATCCGGCCGGCAAGCCGCTGCGCGCCGGCTTCACCCGCGGCTTCGAATATTCCGACTGCTGGGTCGAGGACTCGCGGCTCGTGGTGCTGAACGCCCTCGACGCCGCCGAGCGCGGCGCCGACATCCGCCCGCGCTGCCGGGTGGTCTCCGCCGAGCGCGCCGGCGACCACTGGCGCATCGAGGTCGACGAGGACGGACGGCGCGAGACGATTCGTGCCCGCGTCCTCGTCAATGCGGCGGGCCCCTGGGTGCACCAGGTGCTGGCGAAGGTGGTGGGCGTCAATTCGCCGGCCAATGTCCGCCTCGTCCAGGGCAGCCATATCGTGGTGCGCAAGCTCTACGACCACGACCGGGCCTATATCTTCCAGAACGCCGACGGGCGCATCGTCTTCGCCATTCCCTACGAGCGCGATTTCACGCTGATCGGCACCACCGACCGCGACTACAAGGGCGCCCCGCACGAGGTGAAGGCGAGCGAGGAGGAGATCGCCTATCTCTGCAGGGCGGCGAGCGAATATTTCAAGGCGCCGGTGACGCCGGACGACGTGGTGTGGACCTATTCCGGGGTGCGCCCGCTCTATGACGACGGCGCCTCCAAGGCGCAGGAAGCCACCCGCGACTACGTGCTGGAGCTGGAGGACGGCGAGGGCAACGGGGCGAGGCTGCCGCCGCTGCTCTCGGTGTTCGGCGGCAAGATCACCACCTATCGCCGTCTCGCCGAGCACGCGCTGGAAAAGCTGAAGGCCTACCTGCCGGCCGCCGCCAGGCCGTCCTGGACCCGCGGCGCGCCGCTGCCGGGCGGCGATTTCGGCGTTGCCGACCAGCCGCGCGTCGTCGCCCAGCTGCGCCGCGCCCACCCGTGGCTCGACGAGGCGCTCGCTCGCCGGCTGGTCATCGCCTATGGCACCCGCGCCCTGCGCCTGCTCGACGGCGCGCGCAGCGCCGCCGATCTCGGCCGTGTGTTCGGCGCCGACCTCACCGAAGCGGAGGTGCGCTACCTGATGCGCGAGGAATGGGCGCGCAGCGCCGCCGACATATTGTGGCGCCGTTCCAAGCTCGGCCTGCGCTTCAGCCCCGACCAGGTCGCCGCCCTCGACGCCTACATGACCGCCGATGCCGCCGCGCGGCCGGCTATCGCCCTTTCGCGGGGGGCCGCGCAATGACGCTGGAACTCGCAGGCGTGCGGCGCGAGGTCCGGGGCCTCGTCCATATAAGGGACGTCTCGCTGCTTCTGGAGCGCGGCAGCCTCAACGTGCTGCTCGGCGCCACGCTGGCCGGCAAGACCAGCCTGATGCGGCTGATGGCCGGCCTCGACGCGCCGAGCGCGGGCCGGGTGATCGCCGACGGGCGCGACGTCACCGGCCTGCCGGTGAAGAAGCGCAGCGTCGCCATGGTCTACCAGCAGTTCATCAACTACCCGGCGCTCAGCGTCTACGAGAACATCGCCTCGCCGCTGCGCGTCGCCGGCCTGCCGAGGACGGAGATCGAGGCGCGGGTCGCCGAGGCGGCGCGGCTGCTCAAGCTGGAGCCCTATCTGCAGCGTACGCCGCTGGCGCTGTCGGGCGGCCAGCAGCAGCGCTGCGCCATCGCCCGCGCGCTGGTGAAGCGCGCCGATCTGGTGCTGCTCGACGAGCCGCTGGCCAATCTCGACTACAAGCTGCGCGAGGAACTGCGCGAGGAATTGCCGCGCATCTTCGCCTCCACCGGCGCGGTGTTCGTCTATGCCACCACCGAGCCGACCGAGGCGCTGCTTCTCGGTGGCAACACCGCGACGCTGATGGAAGGCGCGGTGACCCAGTTCGGGCCGACGGCGCAGGTCTATCGTCATCCCGCCGACCTCGCCACCGCCCGCGTGTTCTCCGACCCGCCGCTCAACACGCTGCGCGTCACCAAGAACGGCGGCACGGTGCGGCTGGAGAGCGGCATGAGCGTGCCGGCCACCGGCGCCTTCGCCACCGTGCCGGACGGCGCCTATACGATGGGGGTGCGGGCGCATCACCTCGAGGTCGAGGACCGCACCTATGACGAGACGTCCGGCCATGACGGCGGCCGGCCGGGCGGGCTGATCCGCCTCGCCGCCACCGTCGCGGTGACCGAGGTCACCGGCTCGGAGAGCTTCCTGCACATGGATGTCCTCGCCGATGGCCGGGGTGCCGAACGGCTGACCGCGCTGGTGCCCGGCGTGCGGCGGCTGGAGCCGGAGGCGCCGGTCGAGGTGCGGATCGATCCGCGTCACATCCTGCTGTTCGACGCCGCCGGCCGCAGCGCCGGGCGCGTGCTCGACGCGGCGGCCTAGGGAGGGAGCGATGGCCAGCATCACACTCGACGGTCTCGCCCACGCCTACCGGCCGGATCCGCGCGGTCCGCAGGACTACGCGCTGAAGGAGATCAACCATGTCTGGCGGCAGGGCGGCGCCTATGCGCTGCTCGGGCCTTCCGGCTGCGGCAAGACCACGCTTCTCAACATCATTTCCGGCCTCGTGGTGCCGACGCGCGGGCGCATCCTGTTCGACGGGCGCGACGTGACCCGGCTGCCGACCGAGGCGCGCAACATCGCGCAGGTGTTCCAGTTCCCTGTCGTCTACGACACCATGACGGTGCGCGAGAACCTCGCCTTCCCGCTGAAGAACCGGCATCTGCCGCGCGAGACGATCGCCAGGCGGGTGGAGGAGATCGCCGCCCGGCTCGACATGACGAAGGTGCTCGACCGCAAGGCGTCGAACCTTACCGCCGACGCCAAGCAGAAGATCTCGCTCGGGCGCGGGCTGGTGCGGGCCGACGTCGCCGCCATCCTGTTCGACGAGCCGCTCACCGTCATCGACCCGCATCTGAAATGGCAGCTGCGCTCGACGCTGAAGGAGCTGCACCGCTCGCTCGACCTGACCATGATCTATGTGACGCACGACCAGACCGAGGCGCTGACCTTCGCCGACACGGTGGTGGTGATGCATGACGGCGCGGTGGTGCAGACCGGCACGCCGGAGGAGCTGTTCGAGCGGCCGGCGCACACGTTTGTCGGCCATTTCATCGGCTCGCCGGGCATGAACGTGCTGCCGGCGCAGGTCGAGGGGCGCATGGCGCATGTCGGCGAGGTCGCCATCGATCTGGTCCGCGCCTATCCGGCGCTGCCGGCCGGCGAGCGCATCGAGCTCGGCGTGCGGCCGGAATTCGCCACGCTGGCCCGCGCCGGCAGCGGGCTGCCGGTGAAGCTGAAGCGCATCGACGATATCGGCCGCGCCCGCATCGCCCGCATCGAGATCTCCGGCCATCCCGCCGCCGCCATGATGCCGGAGGGGCTCGCCCTCGACGGCGATGTCGCCGGGCTGCGGCTCGATCCGCGCCAGATCCACATCTATGCCGGCGGCGTGCTGGTGCCCGGCGAGGGAGGCGCGTGATGAGCATGTCATCGTTCACGTCATTCCCGTTCCTTACCCCTCCCCGAGGGGGAGGGGCCGGATGGCGACGCCATCCGGGTGAGGGGCCTGCGTGGCGGATCGCCTCTGCTGCGTCTCACCACGGCCGTCCCCCTCACCCCACCCCTCTCCCCGTCGGGGAGAGGGAGCAGAAAGCGGGGGCGTTCTGATGGACAAGCCGATCAACAACCGTGCCTGGTGGCTGGTGGCGCCGGTTTTCCTCATCGTCGCCTTCTCGGCCATCCTGCCGATCATGACGGTGGTGAACTATTCGGTTCAGGACACGTTCGGCAACAACCAGTTCTTCTGGAACGGGCTCGGCTGGTTCCAGGAGTTGCTCGACCCGACCACCGAGCTCGGCGGCCGCTTCTTCGACGCGCTGTGGCGCAACCTGATGTTCTCCGCCATCATCCTCGCCATCGAGGTGCCGCTCGGCATCCTGGTCGCGCTGTCCATGCCGCGCGACGGCTGGAAGGTCGCCGCCACGCTGGTGGTGATGGCGCTGCCGCTGCTGATCCCGTGGAACGTGGTCGGCACCATCTGGCAGGTCTTCGCACGCGCCGATATCGGCCTGCTCGGCTACGGGCTGAATGCGCTCGGCATCGACTACAATTACACCGGCGATTCCCTCTCCGCCTGGATCACCATCGTGGTGATGGATGTGTGGCACTGGACCAGCCTCGTCGCGCTGCTGTGCTATGCCGGGCTGAAGTCGATCCCGGACGCCTATTACCAGGCGGCGCGCATCGACGGCGCCTCGCGCTGGGCGGTGTTCACCACCATCCAGCTGCCGAAGATGAAGCGGGTGCTGCTGATCGCGGTGCTGCTGCGCTTCATGGACAGCTTCATGATCTATACCGAGCCCTTCGTGCTCACCGGCGGCGGGCCGGGCAACGCCACCACCTTCCTGTCCATCGACCTCGTCAAGCTGGCGCTGGGCCAGTTCGACCTCGGCAAGGCGGCGGCGATGTCGCTGGTCTACAACCTCATCGTGCTGGCACTGTGCTGGGTCTTCTACACCGTGATGACCCATACCGGGGCCGAGCGTACCGAGCGGGAGAGCGTGGCATGAACCAGAACACGCGCGGCGGCGCCCTGGTGATGGCGCTGTATCTCATTTTCCTGATCCTGCCGATCTACTGGCTCGTGAACATGAGCCTGAAGACCAATTTCGAGATCAACACCACGGTCACGCTGTGGCCGCGCGACCTGACCTTCGATCACTACATCAAGATCTTCACCGACAGCTCGTGGTATTCGGGCTACATCAACTCGCTGACCTATGTGGTGCTGAACACCATCATCTCGATCAGCCTCGCGCTGCCGGCGGCCTACGCCTTCTCGCGCTATACCTTCGTCGGCGACAAGCACCTGTTCTTCTGGCTGCTGTCGAACCGGATGGCGCCGCCGGCGGTGTTCGCGCTGCCCTTCTTCAATCTCTATTCGGCGATCGGCCTGTTCGACACTCCCTGGGCGGTGGCGCTGGCGCATTGCCTGTTCAACGTGCCGCTGGCGGTGTGGATCCTCGAAGGCTTCATGTCCGGCGTGCCGCGCGAGATCGACGAGACCGCGGCGATCGACGGCTATTCCTTCCCGCGATTCTTCGTGAAGATCTTCATGCCGCTGATCGCCTCCGGCATCGGCGTGGCGGCGTTCTTCTGCTTCATGTTCTCGTGGGTGGAGCTCCTGCTCGCGCGCACGCTGACCGCCACCAACGCCAAGCCGATCGCCGTGACCATGACCCGCACCGTCTCGGCGGCCGGCATGGACTGGGGCCTGCTCGCCGCCGCCGGCGTGCTCACCATCATCCCCGGCGCCTTGGTCATCTGGTTCGTGCGCAACTACATCGCCAAGGGCTTCGCCCTCGGGCGGGTGTGACGGGGAGGCTGTGATGGACGATCTCTCGACCCGCCTGTCCGAAAACCTCGCCTGGATGGCGTGGACCTGGCAGACCGGCCTGTTCTTCGCCGTCATCGCCAGCCTGCTCGCCGTCTTCACCGTGCTGGCGCTGTGGAAGCCGGAGCGTGCCCGCGTCGGCGTGCTGCGCATCCCCACCACGCGCGGCGACCGGCTGTTCATCACGCTGCTCGGCAGCGCCTTCATCAATCTCGCCTGGCTCGGCCTGGTGGGACCCGATCTCGGCTGGGCGCTCGCGCTCTGCCTTGTCTACGCACTGGCGGTGTTCCGCCTCGTGTGAATTCGCCTGAAGCGGCGGCAGGCCGCAGGGCTCTGGGAAGGAAACGGGAGGACAGACCCATGTTGCAGTCAACGAGTCGAAAGCGGCTCCTTCTGGCCGCGAGCGCCGTGGCGCTGATCGCGCTGGCGACGCCGGTGCGCGCCGACGAGGCGGCCGCCAAAAAGTGGATCGACGCTGAGTTCCAGCCCTCGACGCTGTCGAAGGACGACCAGCTGAAGGAGATGCAGTGGTTCATCAAGGCGGCGGAGCCGTTCAAGGGGATGGAGATCAACGTCGTCTCCGAGACCATCACCACGCATGAATATGAATCCAAGGTGCTGGCCAAGGCATTCTCGGAGATCACCGGGATCAAGCTCACCCACGACCTCATCCAGGAGGGCGACGTGGTGGAGAAGATCCAGACGCAGATGCAGTCCGGCAAGAACATCTACGATGGCTGGGTGAACGACTCGGACCTGATCGGCACGCATTTCCGCTACAAGCAGGCGGTGCCGCTGACCGACTGGATGGAAGGCGAGGGCAAGGACGTCACCTCGCCGACGCTGGACCTGTCGGATTTCATCGGGCTCTCCTTCACCACCGCGCCGGACAAGAAGCTCTACCAGCTGCCCGACCAGCAATTCGCCAACCTGTACTGGTTCCGCTACGACTGGTTCACCAACCCGGACTACAAGGCCAAGTTCAAGGCCAAGTACGGCTACGAGCTCGGCGTGCCGGTGAACTGGTCGGCCTATGAGGACATTGCCGAGTTCTTCTCCAAGGACATCGGCACCATCGACGGCACCAAGGTCTATGGCAACATGGACTACGGCAAGAAGGACCCCTCGCTCGGCTGGCGCTTCACCGACGCCTGGCTGTCCATGGCCGGCAACGGCGACAGGGGGCTGCCGAACGGGCTGCCGGTCGACGAATGGGGCATCCGCATGGAAGGCTGCCGCCCGGTCGGCTCCTCGGTGGAGCGCGGCGGCGACACCAACGGACCGGCGGCGGTCTACTCGATCGTCAAATATATCGATTGGCTGAAGAAATACACGCCGCCGCAGGCGCTCGGCATGACCTTCTCCGAGGCCGGGCCGGTGCCGGCGCAGGGCAATATCGCCCAGCAGATGTTCTGGTACACCGCCTTCACCGCCGACATGGTGAAGCCCGGCCTGCCGGTGATGAATGCCGACGGCACGCCGAAATGGCGCATGGCCCCCTCGCCGAAGGGCGCCTACTGGAAGGACGGCATGAAGCTCGGCTATCAGGATGTGGGCTCCTGGACGCTGCTGAAGTCGACCCCGGTGGACCGCCGCAAGGCGGCCTGGCTCTATGCGCAGTTCGTGACCTCGAAGACGGTGTCGCTGAAGAAGAGCCATGTCGGCCTGACCTTCATCCGCGAGAGCGACATCTGGGACAAGTCGATGACCGAGCGGGCGCCCAAGCTCGGCGGCCTGGTCGAGTTCTATCGCTCGCCGGCCCGCGTGCAATGGTCGCCGACCGGCTCGAACGTGCCGGACTACCCGAAGCTGGCGCAGCTGTGGTGGCAGAATATCGGTGACGCCTCGTCGGGGGCCAAGACCCCGCAGGCGGCGATGGACGCACTTGCGGCGGCGCAGGACTCGGTGATGGAGCGTCTCGAGCGCTCCGGCGTGCAGGGCGATTGCGGCCCGAAGCTGAACGCCAAGCACCCGATGGAGTACTGGGTGGAGCAGGCGAAGAAGAACGGCACGCTCGCCCCGCAGCCCAAGCTCGCCAACGAGAAGCCGCAGGGCGAGACCATCGACTATGACGCGCTGATCAAGTCCTGGCCGGCGACCCCGCCCAAGAAGACCACGAACTGAACGGCCCTGAACTGAACGGCCCTCGGCTGAGGCCGACAGCGAAGACCACGTCCCGGAGGCGCCCGCGCCGTCCGGGACGTTCCTTTCCCGCCTGTCGTCGTGCCGGCCGAAGGTGAGGCCGCCAAGCCGGCACCGTCTGTCCAGATGAGCCTCCCCCGTTCCCGGACGCGGCCGCGCCGCGCTTCGGGGCGACGCCTGTCCGCGGAGTGCACCGTGACGACCTATATCCTCGCCATCGACCAGGGCACCACGTCCTCGCGCGCCATCCTGTTCCGCCCCGACACCAGCATCGCGGCGCAGGCGCAGCAGGAATTCCCGCAGCATTTCCCCGCCTCCGGCTGGGTCGAGCACGAAGCCGGCGACCTCTGGCGCACGACGCTCGCCACCTGCCGCGACGCGATGGAGAAGGCCGGCGCGCGCGCCGCCGACATCGCCGCGATCGGCATCACCAACCAGCGCGAAACCACGGTTGTATGGGATCGCAAGACCGGCGCCGCCATCTATCGCGCCATCGTCTGGCAGGACCGCCGCACCGCCGAGTTCTGCGCCCGCCTGAAGGCGGAGGGGCACGAGCCGATGGTGAGCGAGCGCACCGGGCTGATCCTCGACCCCTATTTCTCCGGCACCAAGATCGGCTGGATCCTCGATTCGGTGCCGGGCGCGCGGGCGCGGGCCGAGCGCGGCGAGCTCGCCTTCGGCACGGTGGACTCGTGGCTGCTCTGGCACCTGACCGGCGGCGCCGTCCATGCCACCGACGCTACCAATGCCGCTCGCACGCTGCTGTTCAACATCCATACCGGCGCATGGGACGACGACCTCCTGGCGCTGCTGCGGGTGCCGCGCTCGATGCTGCCGGAGGTGAAGGATTCCTCCGCCGATTTCGGCACCGCGCGGCCGGAGCTGCTCGGCGGGCCGATCCGCATCGCCGGCATTGCCGGCGACCAGCAGGCGGCCACCGTCGGCCAGGCCTGCTTCCAGCCCGGCATGATCAAGTCGACCTACGGCACCGGCTGCTTCGCGCTGCTCAATACCGGCACGACGGCGGTGACCTCGGCCAACAAGCTGCTCACCACCGTCGCCTACCAGCTCGACGGCAAGCGCACCTATGCGCTGGAGGGCTCGATCTTCGTCGCCGGCGCGGCGGTGCAATGGCTGCGCGACGGGCTCGGCATCATCAAGACCTCGGCGGAAAGCGAAGCCTTGGCCGACGCCGCCGATCCGGCGCAGCAGGTCTATCTGGTGCCGGCCTTCGTCGGGCTCGGCGCGCCGCACTGGAACCCGGATGTGCGCGGCGCGATGTTCGGGCTGACCCGCGCGACCTCCCGCGCCGAGATCGCCCTCGCGGCGCTGGAGAGCGTCTGCTACCAGACCGCCGACCTGCTCGACGCCATGCGCGCCGACTGGGCGCAGGCCGGCGGCAATGCCGCCAGGCGCGCCACGGTGCTGCGCGTCGACGGGGGCATGGTGGCGTCGAATTTCGCCATGCAGCGGCTGTCCGACCTGCTGTCGGCGCCGGTCGACCGGCCGGTGGTGAAGGAGACCACGGCGCTGGGGGCGGCCTATCTCGCCGGACTGAAGGCGGGGGTGTTCCCGGCGCCGGGACGCTTCGCCGATTCATGGCGGCTGGAGCGGCGCTTCACCCCGTCGATGGAGCCGGCGACGCGGGAGACGAAGCTCGCCGGCTGGCGTGACGCGGTGCGCCGCCTCACCATGCCGTGACGGGCAACTCCCCCGCCTTTCCCTCTCCCCATTGGGGAGAGGTGGCCCGCCCACGGGTCTCGCCTATGGCGAGCCCGAGGACAGGCTCCGCGGGTCGGTGAGGGGTTGCGCGGTTGGGAACCCGGAAAGTCCCCTCACCCCAGCCCTCTCCCCGACGGGGAGAGGGGGCTATCCGGCTTGGTGCAGGCGCTCAGCGCCCGCCGACCTGCCCGGCTTCCCAGCCGAGAATGGCGCGCTTGCGGGTGAGGCCCCAGTGATAGCCGGTGAGGTCGCCGCTCTTGCCGAGCACGCGATGGCACGGCACCACGAAGGACATCGGGTTCTTGCCCACCGCCGCGCCGATGGCGCGGGCGGCCTTCGGCTTGTCGATATGGCCGGCAATGGCGGAATAGGTGGTGGCGCGACCCATGGGGATTCGCATCAGCGTCTCCCACACCCGCACCTCGAAATCGGTGCCGATGAAGACGATGCGCAGCGGATCGTCCGGGCTCCAGGCGTTCTGGTTGAAGATGCGGGCCGCATAGGGCGCGGTCGCCAGCGGATCCTCGACATAGAGCGCGTTCGGCCAGCGCCGGCGCATGTCGGCCAGCGCCTCGTCCTCGCTGCCCTCGTCGGCGAAGGCGAGGCCGCACAGGCCGCGCGGCGTCACCATGGCGAGTGCCCGGCCGAACGGCGAGGGGTGGAAGCCCCAGCGGATGACGAGGCCGGCGGCGCCGCTCTTCCACTCGCCGGGCGAGAGCGATTCATGCACCACGAACAGGTCGTGCAGCCGTCCCGGCCCGGACAGGCCGAGCTCATAGGCGGCGTCGAGCACATTGTTGGATTCGGCCAGCACCTGCCGGGCGGCGTCAAGCGTCACCGCCTGCAGGAAGGCCTTGGGGCTCAGGCCGCACCAGCGGCGGAACAGGTCGGTCAGCGCGCGGGGCGTGACGCCGGCGGCGCGGGCGATCTCCTCCACCTCCGGCTGGTCGCGGAAGCGGCGGTTCACGAACTCGACGGCGCGGCGGACGGTCTCATAGTCGGCGGCGGCGATTTCGAGCGGGCGGGCATTCTCCAATGTGGGTGCGAGCACGGCGGTCTCCTCCTGTTGCACCCATCCGACCACGTCCGTCACCAGGGGGCCACCCGATTTCGACATGGGGTCGTTCACGGCGCGCGCCGTCACGGGTCGGAGCGCACGACGCCGCGCCTGGCGTGCGCCAGCGCGAGGCCGAGTCCCTCGGCGAGTTCCTCGCGCTGCTGCGTATGCAGGAAGCCGCCGACCACCACCGGGGTGCCGCGCGAATGCAGCGTCAGCCGCTGCAGGCCGAAATCCTCGTGGGTTTCCTTGTGCAGCCGCGTCCAGAGCGGGTTCATCCGCGCCTCGTCCGCCGCCCCGCGCGGATCGATCTTGCGCACCCGCACCAGGCTCGGCGTCACGGTGATCTCCTCGCGGGCGCGGGCGGAGCGGAAGCTCAGGCGGAAGGCGACATAGATGGCGAGCACGTCGAGGCCGAACACGCCGAATACCGGCCAGGCGCCCATCATGAGAAAGGCGGTGCCGCACACCGCGCTCACCCCGGCGACGATGAGCATGACGACCCTGAAGCCGCGCGCGTCGAGCGAGCGATAGGGCGCGAGGTCGGCCCGGTAGAGGGTCGGCTCGTCGCCCGGATCGTCCGTTGTGGCGAAGGCGCTATTGGCAGAGCTCATGACCCGGCATTATAGGTCGCAAATGGCCGAAAACGACAAGAATTCGCCGCCGAAACCATCGCGCGCCGGGCGGCCGCGCAAGAACGGTGCACCGGCGCCCATCACCGCCCCGCCCGCCGCCGATCCTCCCGCCGCCGCCCCGCCCGCCCGGCGCCGCGCGGTGGCGAATGCCGCCGCAATGCTGACCGGACGGCAGATGACGCCCTGGACCCCCGCCGAGGTGGAGGAGGCCTTCGCCCGCTTCGCGGCGGCCGATCCCGAGCCGAAGGGCGAGCTCGATTATTCCGACCCCTTCACGCTGCTCGTTGCGGTGGTGCTGTCGGCGCAGGCGACCGATGTCGGGGTGAACAAGGCGACGCGCGGCCTGTTCGCCGCCGCCCCGACGCCGCAGGCGATGGTGGCCCTGGGCGAGGAGGGCGTGGCCGGCCATATCCGCACGCTCGGCCTCTATCGCGGCAAGGCGAAGAATGTCGTCGGGCTCTCCCGCCGGCTGGTCGAGGAATTCGGCGGCCGGGTGCCGGACGACCGCGCGGTGCTGGAGACGCTGCCCGGCGTCGGGCGCAAGACCGCGAATGTCGTGCTCAACATCGCCTTCGGCCATCCGACCATCGCCGTGGACACCCACCTGTTCCGCGTCGCCAACCGCACCGGGCTCGCCGCCGGCAACACGCCGCTGGAGGTGGAGCTCGGGCTGGAGCGCGTCATCCCCGAGCGCTTCAAGCTGCACGCGCATCACTGGCTGATCCTGCACGGGCGCTATGTGTGCAAGGCGCGCGTGCCGGAATGCGGGCGCTGCCTGATCGAGGACCTGTGCCGCTGGCCGACTAAGACGTCCGAGGAAGCGGCTGCGACCGCCGGGTAAGGCGCTTGTGCAGCCGCACCATGAAGATGGTGGCGAAGACCGGCGTGACGAGATTGAGGATGGGCACCGACACCACCGCCGCGACGACGAGGCCGGCAAGGAAGATGCTGACGGCGTGACGCCGCCGCAGCGCCGCCGCCTCTTCCTCGGTGCGGAAGCGCATGGCGGCGAGCTGGAAATATTCGCGGCCGAGCAGGTAGCCATTGGCGATGTAGAACACCACGAGATTGACGCCCGGCACCAGCAGCAGCGCCAGCGCGACGAGATTGACGATCACCATCACGCCGAAGAATTTCAGCGTCATCGCCAGCGAGCGGGCGAAGGGCAGCGCCTGCCCCGGCGGATCGGCGGGGAAGTCGCCGATCTCCACCAGCTCGGCGACCTCGTCGAGGAACAGGCCGGCGACCAGCGAGGTCACCGGCGGCACCAGGAAGATCGCGCCGATGAGGATGCCGAGCGCGGCGAGGATATCCAGCGTCAGCTCGGCCCAGCCCCATTGCAGCGTCACGAAATGCGTGAGCGCGGCCTGCGCGCCGACGCCCAGCGCCGCCACCAGGGCGAGGGCGATGAGGATGGCGCGGATCAGCACCCGGCGGTAGCGCGGGGAAAACGTGCGCCCGAAGGCGGCGAAGGCATCCTGAAGCATGGTCTCTCGCGACGGTGGAGGGCCTCCCTAGGTAATGCTCCGACTCGCCGGGTTCAAACCGCGCCGGCGAGATAGGCTGCGGCGGCACGGTGATTTTCCACTTGCGCGATGTTCAATTCCGATTCGAGTCGTGATTCGTTCTTTTCGAACAAACCATGATTCCCACGGATGCTCGCCCGTGCGTTCCGGGTCGTTGCCGCCCGTGCTAGCGTGGGTGCCGATGCCGGAACCGATGACCCATGATCTCATGACCCGATCCCCATCCCTCTCGCGCCGCTTCTTCCTCGCCGGACTGTCGGCGACGGCGCTCGCCGCGCCGGCGCTGGCTCAGAGCGCCGGCGACGTCGATGTCGCCATCGTCGGTGCCGGTGCGGCCGGCATCGCCGCGGCGCGCCGGCTCGCCGCCGCCAACCGCTCCTATGTGCTGCTGGAGGCTGGCGCGCGGGTCGGGGGACGGGCGCGCAGCGAGACCGCGTTCGGGCAGGTATTCGACCTCGGTGCGGCGCGTTTTTCGCGCGGCGACGGGACGCTTGCCGACGCCGCCGAGGCGGCCGGCCTGCCGCTCGCCGCGGTGCCGGCATCCGTGCGGCTCTATGTCGAGGGGCACGAGGCGGCGGAGGGCGGCTATGACGCCTTCGCCCTCGCCCTCGGGCGGTTGAGGCGCGACGTGCTGGCCGCCGCCGATGCCGGCAAGGACGGGCCGGCCGGGTCGCTCGTCGCCAGCCGCGGGCCGTGGACGGCGACGGTTGAGGCGATGCTGGGTCCGCTCGGCTGCGGGAAGCCGCTCTCGGCGGTGTCGACGCTGGACCTGGCGCGCCGCGCGCCGGGCCCCGACGACGTGACCTGCCCGCTCGGCGTCGGCACCATGCTGGAGCGGCTCGGCGCCTGGCTGAACCTGCGCAGCAATGCGGCGGTGACGCAGATCACCAATGCCGGCCGGTTCTACACGCTGGCCATTCGCGGCCAGAGCGGCGTGGTGCGGGCGCGCACGGTCATCCTCGCGGTGCCGGCGTCGGTGCTGGCCTCGGGCTCCATCCGCTTCAATCCGGTGCTGCCGGCGCGGATCGCCCTGGCGCTGCGCGGTTGCCCCGCCGGGGCGATGGAGCAGGTCGCCTTCATGCTGCCGGGCAATCCGCTGCGCCTCGGCGACGACGAGACGGTGCTGGCGCAGGCGGGGGAGGGACCGTCCGCCCTGCTGCGCGGGCGGATCGGCGGCAGCGATCTTCACATGCTGCGCTTCGGCGGCGCGCCGGCGCTCGCCATCGCGGAAAAGGGCGAGGCGGCGGCGAGGGAGCTTGCCCGCACCTTCATGCACACGGCTTTCGGTATCGCGGTCTCCGGCATCGACAAGGTTTCGCTATCGGGATGGACGGCCGATCCGCTGATCCGCGGCGCGATGGCCGTGGCGGCGCCCGGACAGGGCGTCCAGCGCCGGCTATTCGCCGAGCCGCTGGGCCGCATCATCTTCGCCGGCGAGTACACCACGCCCGCCGGCTGGGGCACGCTGACCGGTGCGTGGACGTCCGGCGAGGTGGCGGCCGAGCGCGCCATCCGCCTCGCGGGCGGCCCGGCCTGAGCCGGGGCGTGATGCCGGAGCGACCCTCCCGCATCGGGAGGGGAAGGGAAGACTGTCATCCCGGACGGCCCGCAGGCCGCGGCCGGGATGACGGCTCTCTCTGGCTTCGCAAATCGCGTGGCCCCTCACCGACCCGCTTCACGGGTCACCTCTCCCCAATGGGGAGAGGAATGGATGGGCCTTGGATCTGGAGGCGAGCCTCAGCTGCGCAGGGTGGCGCCGGTCTTCTTCCCCACGTCGGCGACGATCCTGGCCGCGACCGCCTCGATCTCGGCGTCGGTCAGCGTCTTCTCGCGCGGCTGGAGGGTGACGGACAGCGCCACCGACTTCCTGTCGGCGTCGATGCCGGGCCCTTCATAGATATCGAACACGTTCACCGCCGTGATCAGCTTGCGGTCGACGCCGGCCGCCGCCTTGGCGATGTCGCCGGCGCTTACGGTCCGCGCGACCACGAAGGCGAAGTCGCGCTCCACCGGCTGGAAGGGCGAGAGCTCCAGCAGCGGCTTCACCCGCGTCGGCTTGGCCTTCGGTTCGGGGATCCTGTCGAGCACGATCTCGAAGCCGACCAGCGGCCCCTCGACATCCAGCGCCTCGATCAGCGCCGGATGCAGCTCGCCGAAATGGCCGATGGCATTGGCGCCGAGCCGGAAGCTGCCGGAGCGGCCGGGATGGAACCAGGAAGGCGCATCGGCGCTGACCTGAAGGTTCGCCACCGGCGCCCCGCAGGCGGCGAGCACGGCGAGCGCGTCCGCCTTGGCGTCGAAGGCGTCGACCGCGCCGGCCTTGCCCGACCAGTGACGGCCGGCGCCGGACGGTTTGGCACTCGCGCGGCGCAGCCCGGTGGCGCAGATGAACTGGTCCTGCGGCCGGTCGCCCTTGAACACCTGCCCGACCTCGAACAGCGCGGTGTCGTCGAGCCCGCGATCCGCGTTGGCCTGCGCCGAGCGGATGAGGCCCGGCAGCAGGCTCGGGCGCATGTCCGAGAGATCGGCGGCGATCGGGTTGGCGAGCGCCAGTTCCGGCGCGCCGCCGCCGAACAGCTCGGCGGACGCCTTCGGTACGAAGGACCAGGTGACGGCCTCCACCAGCCCGCGCGCGGCCAGCGCCCGCTTCGCCTTGCGGGTGCGCAGCTGCAGCGTGGTGAGAACCGTCTTGCGGGCGGTCTCGTCGCGCGGGAACGGCGTCGCCGGCACCCGGTCGAGGCCGATGATGCGCACCACTTCCTCGACGAGGTCGGCCTTGCCCTCGATGTCGCCGCGCCAGGACGGCGGCGTCACGTTCACCGTCTCGGCCGGGGCGGAGATCTTGAAGCCGAGCTTTTGCAGCGTCTCCACCTGCTCGGTGTCGCTGGCCTCCAGCCCGGTCAGCCTGGCGGTGAGCGACAGTGGGAAGGCGATGGTGCGGGTGGTGTCGGGGATCGCCCCGGCCAGCACCGTCTCGGACGGCTCGCCGCCACAGAGATCGAGGATGAGCTGGGTGGCGAGCTCGAGGCCCGGCAGGGTGAATTCCGGGTCGACGCCGCGCTCGAAGCGGAAGCGGGCGTCGGAATTGATGCCGAGCCTGCGGCCGGTGGTGGCGATGTTGATCGGGTCCCACAGCGCCGATTCCACCAGCACGTCGGTGGTGGCCTCGTCGCAGCCGGATTCCTCGCCGCCCATGATGCCGGCGAGCGATTCCACCGCCGATCCCGTGGAATGCGCGTCGGCGATCACGCACATGCTCTCGTCGAGTGCATAGGTCTTGCCGTCGAGCGCCAGCAGGCTCTCGCCGGCGCGGGCGCGCCGCACCACGAGCTCGCCGCTCACCTTGGCGGCGTCGAAGACGTGCAGCGGCCGGTCGCGGTCGAAGGTCATGAAATTGGTGACGTCGACCAGCGCGTTGATCGGGCGCAGGCCGATGGCGCGCAGCCTGGCCTGCAGCCAGTCCGGCGACGGGCCGTTCTTCACGCCGCGGATCAGCCTGAGGCCGAAGGCCGGGCAGGTGGCCTCGTCCTCGATGGTCACCTTGACCGGGCAGGGGAAGGCGCCGGGAACGGGCGCCGGCGCGCCGGTCTTCAGCGCGCCGATTCCGGCGGCGGCGAGGTCGCGGGCGATGCCGGCAATGCCGAGGCAATCGGCGCGGTTCGGGGTCACCGCGATCTCGATCACCGGATCGCCGAGGCCGATCCAGTCGGCATAGGCGGCGCCGACCGGGGCGTCCTCCGGCAGGTCGAGGATGCCGTCATGATCCTCGGAGATCTGCAGCTCGGCGGCCGAGCACAGCATGCCGCGGCTCTCGACGCCGCGAATGGTGCCGATGCCGAGCGTGATGTCCTTGCCGGGAATATAGGTGCCGGGCGGCGAGAACACGCTCTTCATGCCGGTGCGGGCGTTCGGCGCGCCGCACACCACCTGCACCGGATCGCCCTGCCCGGTATCGACCATGCAGACGCGCAGCTTGTCGGCGTTCGGGTGCTGAACGGCGGAGACGACATAGGCGATGGAGAAGCCCTTGAGCTTGGCCGCCTTGTCCTCGACGCCCTCGACCTCCAGCCCGATGCGGTTCAGCGCATCGAGCACGTCATCGAGCGCGTAGTCGCCGGCAAGGTGTTCGCGCAGCCAGGAGAGGGTGAATTTCATGCGTCTAACTCCTCGCCGCGATCAGTTCGACAGGCCGCCGGCCAGCGTCGGGAAGTCGAGCGGGCGGAAACCGTAATGGGAGAGCCAGCGGGCGTCGGCCTCGAAGAAGGCGCGCAGGTCCGGCATGCCGTATTTCAGCATCGCGATGCGGTCGATGCCCATGCCCCAGGCGAAGCCCTGGTACTCGTCCGGGTCGATGCCGCAATTGCGCAGCACGTTCGGGTGCACCATGCCGCAGCCGAGGATCTCCAGCCAGTCATTGCCCTCGCCGAAGCGGATCTCGCCCGGACGCGAGCGATCGCACTGGATGTCGACCTCCATCGACGGCTCGGTGAAGGGGAAGAAGGACGGCCGGAACCGCATCTTCACATTGTCGACCTCGAAGAACGCCTTGCAGAACTCCTGCAGGATCCATTTCAGGTGGCCGAGATGCGAGCCCTTGTCGATAACCAGCCCCTCGACCTGGTGGAACATCGGCGTGTGGGTCTGGTCGCTGTCGCAGCGATAGGTGCGGCCCGGACAGATGACGCGGATCGGCGGCGTCTTGGTCTGCATGGTGCGCACCTGCACCGGCGAGGTGTGGGTGCGCAGCACCAGGCGCGAGCCGTCCTTCTTGGTGGGGAGGAAGAAGGTGTCGTGCATCTCGCGCGCCGGGTGGCCGGCCGGGAAGTTCAGTGCGGTGAAATTGTGGAAGTCGTCCTCGATGTCCGGCCCTTCGGCAACCGAGAAGCCCATATCGGCGAAGATGGCGGTGAGCTCGTCGATGACCTGGCTGATCGGATGCACGCGGCCGAGCTCCGCCGGGGTCTCGCGGACGGGGAGGGTCACGTCGACCCGCTCGGTCTCGAGGCGCCTGGCCAGCGCGGCGGTCTTCAGCGCGGCACGGCGGTCGGCGATGGCGGCGTTGAGCCGGTCGCGCAGGCCGTTAATGACGGGGCCGGCGGTCTTGCGCTCATCAGGGCTCATCGAGCCGAGGCTCTTCAGGAGTTCGGAGACCGAGCCCTTCTTGCCGAGCGCCGCGACGCGCGCGGCCTCCAGCGCGGCCTCGTCGGACGCGGCGGCGACGCCGGTGGTCAGCTCGGCTTCGAGCGCATCGAGATCGGGAAGGGCGGCGACGGACATGGTGGCTCCTCGGCGGAACGGGACGGGCGGCGGCGCCGGCTTCGGTCCGGCAGTCCGCGCCTTGCGGGCGCGACGATGGTCGGGACGGCGGCCGGGCCGGACGAGGCCCGGCCATGGCGGGATCAGCTCGCGGCGCTTATAGCGGCGGCGCCGGGCGACGCAAAGCGCCGTCGGGCCGCCTCGGGCGCATCAACACGAAAAGCCCCAACGCTTGCGCGCGGGGCTCCTCGCAATTCGGTCCCGGCAATGCGGGAGATCAGGCGGCTTTCGGCTCCAGAGCGGCCTTCGCCTGCTCGACCAGCGCCTTGAACGCCTCGGGCTCATGGATGGCGATATCCGAGAGCACCTTGCGGTCGACCTCGATCCCGGCCTTGCCGAGACCGTCGATAAATCGGCCATAGGTGAAATCGAGTTCGCGGGTCGCAGCGTTGATGCGCTGGATCCAAAGCGCGCGGAAGTTGCGCTTCTTAACCTTGCGGTCGCGATAGGCGTATTGCTGCGCCTTCTCGACGGCCTGCTTGGCGACGCGGATGGTATTCTTGCGGCGGCCGAAATAACCCTTCGCTGCCTTCAGCACCTTCTTGTGCTTGGCATGGGAGGTTACGCCGCGCTTGACACGGGCCATGGGGAATTCTCCTGGTACGGGCTAAGGGCTGGCGTCAGCCGTTGGGCAGAAAATACTTGCGGACAACCACCGCATCCGGCTCGGCCATCACGGTGGTGCCGCGCTGGTTCCGGATCTGCTTGTTGGTGCGCTTGATCATGCCATGGCGCTTGCCTGCCTGGGCCATGATCACCTTGCCGGTGCCGGAGAGCTTGAAGCGCTTCTTCGCTCCGGACTTGGTCTTCATCTTGGGCATTTGGCTCGATCTCCGCGGCCGAGCGCCCGCATTGCGGCAGGCGCAGCCTGATTGTTTGGTGTTGAGCGTTCGAACCGCCACGGCAGCCCTAATTCGCCGGGCGGTTCAACAAGGCCGCACCCTCTACAGGAGCGCGGCCGCCATTTCAAGGGCCGGCAGGTCCCGAAAGCGCGATGGGCGGCCGGAAAGGCCGGTCGCCCATGTGACGGTGTCGCGACGTTGGGGTGACGCCGTCGGCTTTTTCTCCGCTCAGCAATTGCCCTTCTGGGCATTCTGGCGGTTGCAGCTGCCATCGGGATTGTCACCGGGCTGCTGCGGACGAGGATTGCCGCCCTGCTGGGGCGGCATCGGCCGCGGCTGCTGCTGCGGCGCAGCCTGCTGCTGGGGCGGCGGGCCAGACGGACGGCCCTGCTGCTGCGGCGGTTGCTGCTGCGGAGGCGGCCCCGAGGGGCGACCCTGCTGCCGGCGCGGCGGCGGCGGGCCGTCGTTCCAGTTGTTGCCGGGCGGCGGACCGCCGCGTCCGCCGCCGTTCCAGTCGCCGGGAGGCGGACCGCCGCGTCCGCCGCTCCAGTCGCCACCCTGCGGCGGGCCGCCACGCCCACCGTTCCATCCGTCCCCGCTCCACCCGCCGCCGGGAGGCGGGCCGTCATACCAGCCGCCGCCGGGAGGCGGAGGGCCGGGCGGACCGCCATACCAGCCTCCGTCCTGGGGCGGCGGGCGCGGGCGGCCCGGCGGCGGAGCCCAGCGATAGCGGTCCTCGTACCAGGGCCGGTCGCGGTAATAGCGGCCCCAATAGTCGCCGACGCTGAAGCCGATGATCGGCACGCCGATGGTCGGCGCATAGTCGGGCAGCACCACGCGCCGGCCGCGATAGTCATATTCGAGGTAGCGGGACGACACCCAGCCGCGATAGCCGCGCCATTCCACGTCGCACCAAGTGTATTGGTTGAGGCAGCCGAAAATATCGATCGGCGAGCCGGCGCCCAGCACCGCGACCGCGGGATAGCTGGTGCCCGGCCCCGCGCGCAGGTTCACATTGGTGGTGACGTAGCCTTCCGTCTGTGCGGAAGCCGCGCCGGTCAGGGCGATCAGGCCCCCTAACGCGGCCAAAACACGTTTCATGCTTACTCTCCACAACGTTGCATTACCCGTACAACGCCGACCTTGGGGAAATGGATTACCTTCCTGAGGCGGAATCGTGATGGGACGGTGTCGGCGCGGCGTCGACGATGGATTTCACGACGCAGCGTCACGTTGATCGCCGGGCGCGAAGCGGACAGGATGCGGCGCGTCCGCCGTCCCGGCGGCCGCCGGACATTCCGTCCGCCGTCATTCACCGGGTTGTCTCATGTCGTTCGGCACATTGCTCGAAGCCCTTCTGCTCGGCCTTCTCGAAGGGTTCACCGAATTCCTCCCGGTCTCCTCCACCGGTCATATCCTGCTCGCCGGCCATTTCCTCGGCTTCGAGAGCCAGGGCAAGGCATTCGAGGTGCTGATCCAGCTTGGCGCCATCCTCGCCATCGTCACCGTCTATTTCCAGCGTTTCTGGCGGGTGCTGGTGACGCTGCCCTCCAGCGTCCGTTCGCGCCGCTTCGTCTTCGGCATCCTCGTCGCCTTCCTGCCGGCGGCGGTGATCGGCGCCTTCGCGCACGGCTTCATCAAGCAGGTCCTGTTCGAATCGCCGGCGCTGATCTGCGTGATGCTGATCCTCGGCGGCATCGTGCTGCTGTGGGTGGATACGCTGAAGATCCGCCCGCGCTATACCGACGCCATGGCGCTGCCGCCGACATTGGCGCTGAAGATCGGCTTCATCCAGTGCCTCGCCATGGTGCCCGGCGTGTCGCGCTCGGGCTCGACCATCGTCGGCGGGCTGCTGATGGGGATGAGCAAGCCGGCGGCGGCGGAATTCTCCTTTTTCCTCGCCCTGCCGACCATGGCGGGGGCCTTCGCCTACGATCTCTACAAGAATCGCGACGCCCTCTCCATGGATGACGGCATCCTCATCGCCGTCGGCTTCGTCGCCGCCTTCCTCGCGGCGGTGGCGGTGGTGCGCTCGCTGCTCGCCTTCGTCTCGAAGCACGGCTACACGCCATTCGGCTGGTGGCGCATCGCGGTGGGCGGCGTCGGCCTCGTGGCGCTGGCCCTGGTGGGCTGACCGCCCCTCTCGGACCCCGAAACGCAACAGGCCGCCGGAGGCGATCCCCGGCGGCCTTTTCATTGCAGGTCGCCGACCGGTCAGGCGACGAGGCGGGTGAACTGGCCGGCCTTGCGGTAGCGCCACAGATAGCCCGGCAGCACCGCGCCCAGCGCCGTCGGCGTGATGCCGAGCCCTTCCAGCGTGCGGCGCTCGGCGATGGCGGCCGCCGAGACAACATTGTCATGGGCGAGCAGCTTCACCTGGTCGCGGGTGAGCAGCGGGCTCGGCAGCAGCTCCAGCAGCCGCGCCTGCAGCGAGGCGACGGCGAAGGGCATCGACACCAGCAGGCGCTTGCGGTCGATCTCCTTCAGCATGATCTCCATGAGCTGCTTGAAGGTCAGCACCTCCGGCCCGCCGAGCTCGTAGACCGTGCCGGGCGTGGCGATCTCGTCCACCGCCTTGGCCACCGCTGCGGCGACATCGCCCACGAATACCGGCTGGAAGCGGGTGGTGCCGCCGCCGATCAGCGGCAGCACGGGCGAGAGCCGCGACAGCGCGGCGAAACGGTTGAAAAAATCATCCTCCGGCCCGAACACCACCGAGGGGCGGAAGATCACCGCTTCCGGCACCGCCTCGCGAGCCGCCGCCTCGCCGGCCGCCTTGCTTCTAGCATAGGACGATTCGGAAGCCGCATCGGCGCCGATGGCCGAGACGTGGATCAGGCGGGCGCCGACCTCGCGCGCGGCGTGCGCCACCTGCTTGGCGCCGAAACCGTGCACCGCCTCGAAGCTCTGGCGGCCGCTCTCGTGCAGCACGCCGACAAGGTTGATGACGACCTCCGCGCCTTCCGCGGCGCGCAGCACCGAGGCGGGATAGCGCAGGTTGGCCTGCACCGGATTGATCTGGCCGACGGCGCCGAGCGGCTGGAGATGGCCGGCGAGGTCGGGCCGGCGGACGGCGACGCGCACGCGCCAGCCGAGCCGGGCCAGCGAGCGCACCACATGGCGCCCGATGAAGCCGGAGCCGCCATAGACGGTGACGAGGCGCTCCATCGGCGCGGCAAGCCTTTGCAGTTCCGCCTCGTCGGGAAGCGGCATCTCGTCGGAAATGGCGGCATCGACCATGGCGTTCTCCCGGCCCGGACAGTCGTGTATGCCAGACGATTAGCGCGCCGCCGCGCCAGCGTCCAGCACCGAGCGCGCGGTGCGCCGATCGGATGCATGCGAGGCCGCGACGGACATTTCCCCACAAGAGAAGCGACGATGATGCGATTGTCTCGTTGACAAGCAGGAGGTCGCCCGACTATGTCTCGCCGCCGTGCCGCAAGGCACATGCCCAGGTGGCGGAATTGGTAGACGCGCTGGTTTCAGGTACCAGTGGGTAACACCGTGGAGGTTCGAGTCCTCTCCTGGGCACCATCACTTCCCTTTTTGCGTGATATCGCGGGAAGTTAGGTCTTGTCAGAGAGTTGCGGTTGCCGGCCTGTGTAACAGGACCGTGTAACAATGCTCTGGCGGTTGGTGCGTGGCGAAGCCGTGCACGATCCTGCGCGCCGTACTCCCACTGAGGTGAGCGACCTTGCGATTGGCCGAGCGATTCGAAAGATCGGTCGCCCAGCAAGGGGTGCTTGGGAGTGTTCGAGCGACCGCTCAAGCCATAGACCTGCCGCGCACCGGTATTTCAGGAAGCCAAGGCCGGTCAGGCAGCAATCGACGGCCATCTCGAGCGCGTGCGGTACGCTCCGCAAATGAGGCCGTCGCTCTTTCCCGAAAAGCAGGTTCGCCAGCGGCCGAGGTCTGCGGGACAGGTTGAGGGTCCTGTGGTCGAGGGCCTGCTCATCGAAGGCAATTCCTCGCCGCTCTGCCTTGCCGATGTAGCTCGGCAGGTCCGCATGCGACTGTGCCCTGCGTCCACGCACTGACCAGGATCGACCTTCTCAGGGATGTTTCCAGTCGGGCTTATCCGTCGGGCCCATGAAGTGGCCGGCCATCCGCTATGTCGCGGTTCGCCGATCCCTCGGCGAGCCGATGTTTCCAGCTTCGCTACCGCCAATAATCGCGTGCGCCCAGCGTGGCGTCCCGGCTTCGAACGCCCATCCCGGCATTTCAGCCCTTCTTCTTCGGGAGCGTCATCGGGGGCGCCCCTTTCGCCGACGTCGGTACTGCGGCGGGCTCCTTTGCCTTTTTCGGTTTCTTGGCTTCTCTATTGCTGCGTACCTGACCCTTGGCCATGATCGTCTCCTCCTGGTCGTCGCGGTTTGCGCCGCCGATAAAACGAAAGCCCCGCGACCTCGGAGAGGCGCGGGGCAAAGGGCGCCTGGCGCCTCACATCGTCCTGCTCATCCGGGCCGCCGGTCCATCATGGCCGGCGCGGCGCGGACAGTTCCGGCCGCGGCAGACGCAACATGCACCGCCGAGACCGTCGGATCAGCCCAGTGCCTGCAGCTTGTCGGCGGTCATCTTGCCGCTTCTCCGGTCAGCGACCAGTTCGAAGCCGACCTTCTGTCCCTCGCGCAGGTCGCTGAGGCCGGCACGTTCCAAGGCACTGATATGAACGAATGCATCGCTGCCGCCATCATCCGGTGCGATGAATCCGAAGCCCTTCTGGGCATTGAACCATTTTACGGTTCCCGTCGCCATGGGAAACTCTTTCTTGATTGTAATTGTAGCTTGCCGGCGAACACGCAGGCCGTCGAAATCGCATTTTCAGGAAAAAGAGCCTGACATGCGCAGAATCATCCACGCGGCAGAAGCTCATCTTGCCGTTTATCGACGAAAACAATATGGCTCCCTAATCGGAGTATTACAAGGACGATAAAACCAAATCGACGGGCATCACGATTCATCGGCCCAGTACGTAAAATGCGCCTGGGAATGATTGAAATGCTGGGGTGCCACGAACGGCACACGGCCGGCCCGCCGACCGAGCGCGAGCGCCACGTGCCGATCCAGCCGCCCCGGGGAGGGCGAACTCGATAGCTTGCGGCTATCCCGCTTCCTGCACCTCATATGTCCAAACCCGAAATGACTTCAGGAGGTGAGGTCCGAAGGAATTGATGAGCGGTATGTCCGTCGCGTCGCGACCGCGGGCGACCACGATCCTGCCGATCCGCCGCACATTGTTGCGCGGATCGAACGTGTGCCAGGCCCCGTCGAGGAAGACCTCGATCCACGCGCTGAAATCCATCGGATCGACGACAGGCACGCCGATGTCTCCAAGATGGCCGTTCACATAGCGCGCCGGAATATTGAGGCAGCGGCAGAACGCGACGGCGAGATGGGCGAAGTCGCGGCAGACGCCGATGCGCTCGTGGAACGCCTCGAAAGCCGTCCGCGTCGAGCGAGCCTGCATGTAGTCGAACGTGATGTGGTTGTGGACGAAGTCGCACACCGCCTGCACCCGGCCCCAGCCGGGCGGGATCGCGCCGAACAGGTCCCAGGCCGTCTGGCTGAGACGGTCGGTCTCGCAATAGCGGCTGCCCATGAGAAAGACGAGGCAATCGTCCGGCAGTGCCGGCACCGGCACTTCCCGCGCGTCGGGAAACACCGGGTCGAGATGGCCGTCATCCTCGATCGTGGCATCGCCCCAGATCGTCAGATCGCCCGCCGGCGCGACCAGCCGCCGGCAGCGATTGCCGAACAGGTCGTGATAGGTCGTGGTCGGCACGTCGGGAGTGGTGAAAATGGTTTCCGGGGCCCGGATATCGCCCGCGCGATCCTCATGGACGGACAGAAGGCAAACGAGTGCGGTCGGCTGCTGACAGGTCAGCGTGATCTCATAGCCGTAGCGAATCAGCATGAACCAGTCCCGAGGGTATCGATCCGTCCACCGGAAATCGGAGGCGGTCAGGGTGTAAGACGTGCGACGGCCGTTTGAAGAGGCCATGCGCGCGACACCGTGGATGGTCGTGCGCATGGCGTCGAATGCTGAAAGACAGGTCGTTTCAAGTGGTTCCGTCGCGTGCAGGTCGTCGTTCGATTTACCAGCGCGCCGGTCTCCAGGAAGAATGAAACGTCAAACCACCATCATAGCCCGCGAAGCTGGCGGCCTTGCGGGTTTTGTTGAGGCTGCGGCTCGGATTTGGGAAGGCCAGTGTCATTATGGCCACGTCCTGATGGCGACGTCCTGATGGCGACGTGCTGGCTTCAGCTGATCCGCATCCTAGGGCATCGCTCTTCAAGCGAGGGTCCGGCCGCTCTTCGACCCGCAACCGGTGCCAGCAGGGCGCCACGGTGGGGAACAGGCCCGGCGGGCGCGGGAGCCCGGTGCGTGCCGTAAACAAAAAGGCCCCGGCGATGCCGGGGCCTCGATATGTGGAACCCGTCTGGCGAGGGCTCAGTTGTTCCGGTTGCCGAACAGCTGGAGCATCATGATGAACAGGTTGATGAAGTCGAGATAGAGCGTCAGCGCGCCCATGATGGCCTTGCGGCCGGCGACCACGTCGTCGTCTCCGGCGAAGTACATCTCCTTGATGCGCTGGGTGTCGTAGGCGGTGAGGCCGGCGAAGACCAGCACGCCGACCACCGAGATCACGAATTGCAGCATCGACGAGCCGAGGAAGATGTTCACCAGGCTCGCGATGATGATGCCGAACAGGCCCATGAGCAGGAACGAGCCCATGCCCGACAGGCTGCGCGAGGTGGTGTAGCCGTAGAGGCTCAGCGCGCCGAAGGTGGCGGCGGTGATGAAGAACACCCGCACGACGCTGTCATGCGTGTAGACGAGGAAGATGGTCGACAGCGAGACGCCGACCAGCGCCGCATAGAGCCAGAACACCGTCTGCGCCGCGGAAACGCTCATGCGGTCGACGCGGAACGAGAGGAAGAACACGGCGGCGAGCGGGGCGAGCACGACCACCCATTTCAGCGGGCTGACGAACAGCGCATAGCCGAACGGGGTGAGATAGACATTGGCGCCGAGCGCGTAGGCGGTCGGTTCCGCCGAGACGGCGAGCATGTAGATGCCGAGCGCCGCGGCGCCGGTGATGGCGAGGCCGAGCGTCATGTAGTTGTAGACGCGCAGCATGTAGGAGCGGAGGCCCTGATCGATCGCGGCCTCCGTCCGCGACGCCGTCGTGCCGAAGCGCGGGGTGGTGATGTTGCGATCGTAGTCTGCCATTTTGGCGGATCCCTTTGAAAAGCCGCTGCGGCGGCGCCATGGCGCCACGCGCAATCATACGCGAAATATGAGCAAGCCGGTGGTTGCCCGCAAGTGAAGTTTCCGCAAGAAATTCCGTTGCGGCACCCCGCTCAGAGGCTGCGCAGGATGCGCGCGGGCTTCTGGCCGAGCGCCCACCAGGTGCCGATCAGGCCGAAGGCGACGGTGAGGACCAGCGCCACCGCCACCGCGCCGAGCGCCGCCGTGGCGGAGAAGGCGAAGCCGATCTTCATCACCCCGACGACCACCGCATAGGCGGCCACCGAGCCGGCCAGCACCGCCACCACCGCGGTGGCGAGGCCGAGCGCGGCATATTCCAGCGCATAGGCCAGCACGAGGCGCGCGCGCGTCGCCCCGAGCGTCTTGAGGATCACCGCGTCATAGACCCGGTGGTGCTGCCCGGCCGCGAGCGCGCCGGCGAGCACCAGCACGCTTGCCACCAGCGTCACCAGGCTGGCGCCGCGTATGGCCAGCAGCAGATTGGCGACGATGGCGCCGATTTCCGCCAGCGCCTCCTTCACCCGCACGGCGGTGACGCCGGGATAAGCCGTGGCGACGGAACGGGAAATCGTCCGCTCGTTCGTTTCGTCGGCACCGTTCGGGAAGGTGAGGGTGGCGAGCGAGGTGTGCGGGGCGCCGCGGAAGGTGTTGGGCGAGAACACCATGACGAAATTGATCGCGAGGCGTTCCCATTCCACCTTGCGCAGATTGCCGATGCGGGCGGTGATCGGGCGGCCCAGCACGTTCACGGTGACGCTGTCGCCGATCCTGAGGCCGAAGGCATCGGCGATCTCCTTCTCGAAGGAGACCAGCGGCGGGCCGGTATAATCGGCCGGCCACCACTCGCCCTCCACCAGCGTGGAGCCTTCCGGCACCTGGCCCGCATAGGTGACGCCGCGGTCGGAGGACAGCACCCAGGCGAATTCCGGCGGCGGCGTGATGGCCTCCACCGGCCGGTCGCCGAGGCTGATCAGCCGGCCGCGCAGCATCGGCACCACCTCCACCTTCGCGCCCGGCGCCTCGCGGGCGAGGAAGTCGGAAAAGGCTTGCGATTCAGTGCTTTGGATGTCGAGGAAGAAGAAGCTCGGCGCCTGCTGCGGCAGCCGGGCGGTGAGCTCGCGGGTCAGCGAGCGGTCGATCAGGGAGAGCGTCACCAGCAGGGTGAGGCCGAGGCCGAGCGAGAGCACCACGGTCGGGGTCAGCGCTCCGGGGCGGTGGATATTGGCCAGCGCCAGCCGCGCGCCGGTGGAGCGCGGGCGCGGCAGGCGGCGGGCGATCGCCATGATGCCGCTCGCCACCAGCCGCAGCGTGATCAGCACGCCGGCGGAGGCCGCGAGGTAGTAGAGCGCGATGCGCCGCTCCTCGCTGGCCGCCACCGCCAGCGTGGCCAGCGCGAAAATCGCGAGGCCCGTCAAGGCGATATAGATGGCGCGCGGGCGGCGCCGGCCGCTCACGTCCCATTGGCGGAACAGCGCCGAGACCGGCACGTCATGGGCGAGGCCGAGCGGCCACAGCGCGAAGGCCAGCGCGATGAGCAGTCCATAGGCGAGGGCGAGCAGCAGGGCGGCCGGCTGCACGCTCGGCTCGATGGCGATCGGCAGCAGATGGCCGAAGGCGGCGTCGAGCACGAAGGGCAAGGCGGTGCCGGCGACGAGGCCGATGAGGAGACCGATGAGGGCAATTAGTACGACTTCGAGAACATAAATCGCGAAGATCAGGCTGCCCGGCGCGCCGAGCGACTTGAAGGTGGCGATCACCTCCCGCTTGGCGTCGAGATGGCTCTTCACCGCATTGGCGACGCCGACCCCGCCGACCAGCAGCGCGGTCAGCCCTACCAGGGTGAGGTACTGGGTGAAGCGGCGGACATTGTCCTCCAGCCGCGGCGCGGCGGCCTCGCGGGTGCGCACCTCGAAGCCGGCCTGCGGCACGGCGGTCTTCACCTCGTCGAGGAAGCCGGACAGGCGGCCGGGATCGGTGAGCTTCACCCGGTAGTGCCAGCGGGCGAGGCTGCCGGGCTGGATGAGCTCGGAGGCACGCAGCGCATCGAGCGACACCATCAGCCGCGGGCCGAAGCCAAGACCGGTCGCCAGTGCGTCCGGCTCGTTGGCAATGAGGCCGGCGAGCCGCAGCCGGGCGGCGCCGAGCTGGAAATCGTCACCGGGCTTGAGGCCCAGCCGCTCGGCCAGCACCGGGTCGACCACGGCGCCGAAGCGCCCGTCCGCCTGTGCCAGCGCCCGCGCGGCGGGCTGCGGCGGGTCGAGTTTCAGCTCGCCGGCGAGCGGATAGGCACCGTCGACCGCCTTCACCTCGGCGAGGGTGGAATTGAGGCCGGTGCCTTCGCCGGTGCGAGCCATGGCCCGCAATGTCGCGATGGTCGAGACCTGCCCGGCGCCGGTGAACAGCGCCATTTCCTCCGGCGTCGCCTCGCGCTGCACCACGGTGAAGGCGGCGTCGCCGCCGAGCAGCGTGGTGCCCTGGCGGGCGAGGCCGTCGGTAAGCGCGCGTGAGAACGAGCCGACGCCGGCAATGGCGGCGACGCCGAGGGCGAGGCAGGCGAGGAACACGCCGAAGCCGCGCAGCCCGCCGCGCAATTCGCGCAAGGCGAAGCGCAGGGCGAGGCGCAGCGGGAAGCCGGCACGCCTCGGGGCGTGCGCGGCGTGCGCGGCGGCGGATTCGCTGGTCGTCACGCTCATGCCGCGTCTCCGCCGATGAGCGCGGTGTCCTCGACATGGCCGGAGCGCAGCCGCACCGTGCGGTCGCAGCGCCGGGCGAGGGCGAGGTCGTGGGTGACGATCACCAGCGTCGCCCGGCGCCGCGTCTGCGCGGCGAAGAGCAGCTCCATGATCTGCTGGCCGGTCGCCTCGTCGAGATTGCCGGTCGGCTCGTCGGCGACCAGGATGGCCGGCTCGGGGGCGAGGGCGCGGGCGACGGCCACGCGCTGCTGCTCGCCGCCGGAGAGCTGCGAGGGGTAATGGCCCTGCCGGTGGCCGAGCCCGACCAGCTCCAGCTCGGCGCTGGCGCGCGCGAAAGCATCGGCGCGGCCGGCGAGCTCCAGCGGCACCGCGACGTTCTCCAGCGCCGTCATGGTCGGGATGAGGTGGAAGGCCTGGAACACGATGCCGACATGGCGGCCGCGGAAGCGGGCGAGCGAATCCTCGTCCAGCCCGGCGAGCTGCTGGCCGGCGACGACCACGCTGCCGGAATCCGCCTGTTCGAGACCGGCGAGCACCATCAGCAGGCTCGATTTCCCCGAACCCGACGGCCCGACCAGGCCGACCGCCTCGCCCTGCCCTATATTCAGCGATACGCCCTTGAGGATATGGACACGCGCGGCGCCCGACCCGAGTGACAGTTCGACCTTGTCGAGCACGACGGCGGGCGCGGTGGTGCTGAAACGGGAGTCCGGCTGCATGTTTTCCTGTCGCTTTCGCAATCTGCGTCTGAAGTCGGCTCAGCTTCCGGCACCATATGGGCCGGTGTGCAGTGCGGGAAAGAGGCGGACGGAACACCTTGTCGTCAATGGCATGACGCAAGCCCTCCTCGTGCTGCTCGCCGTGCTGGCGCTGCCGGTGCTGGCGGCGCGTGCCGAGCCGGTGCGTCTCGTCGCGCTCGGCGACAGCCTCACCGCCGGATACGGCCTACCGGCGGGCGATGCCTTCCCGGTGAAGCTGCAGGCGGCCTTAAAGGCGCGCGGACACGAGGTTGTGATCGAGAATGCCGGAGTTTCCGGCGACACCGCCAGCGGCGGGGCGGGACGGCTCGACTGGTCGGTGCCGGACGGCACCCAGGGGGTGATCCTCGAACTCGGCGCCAATGACGCGCTGCGCGGCCTCGATCCCGCGGTGACGGAAAAGGCGCTCGACGCGGCGATGGTCCGCCTCAGGGAGCGCGGCATTCCGGTGCTGATCGCCGGCATGCAGGCGCCGCCCAACATGGGCGCCGACTACAAGATGCGCTTCGACGCGATCTATCCGGCACTGGCGTCGAAATATGGTGCGGCGCTGTACCCCTTCTTCCTCGACGGCGTGGCCGGGCAGGGCAGGCTCAACCAGGCCGACGCCATGCATCCCACCGCCGCGGGGGTGGACGTCATCGTCGAGAAGATGCTGCCCGCGGTGGAGGCGTGGCTGGGAACGATCAAGGTCGGCAAGGCGGGGTGAGCGGGTTCGGGGACCTGGTCTCCGTCGGCCGTCATGGCCGGGCCGCATCGGCCGGGCATCGGAGGGCGGTTGCGGCTCGTCGCGCCGCTGCGGCCGGGAATGGCGGCGGGGAGGCCCGTGCCGGCAGACCGATCTGCCGCTACGGCATCTTGTCCGCCGCCGCTGCCGGGGCCTATCCTGCCGCATCCCATACCGTCCGAACCCCGGAACATCGCGAATGCAATACCGTCCGCTTGGCCGCACCGGCCTCGAGGTCAGCGCCCTTTGCCTCGGCACCATGACCTATGGCCAGCAGAACACCGAGGCCGAGGGCCACGCCCAGCTCGACTACGCGCTCGACCACGGCGTCAATTTCCTCGACACCGCCGAGCTCTATTCGATCCCGCCCATGCCGGAGACGGCCGGCAGCACCGAGCGCATCATCGGCTCCTGGATGAAGGCACGCGGCAATCGCGACAAGGTGATCCTCGCCACCAAGGTCTGCGGCCTCTCGGAGATGACCTGGTTCCGCGATGGCGGCCTGCCGGCGCGCCCGAACCGCGCGCAGATCCGCGAAGCGGTGGAGAAGAGCCTCGGGCGGCTGCAGACCGACTATATCGACCTCTACCAGCTGCACTGGCCGGGCCGCGAGATGCCGTGGGGCTCCAACCCCGCCCGCTGGCCGAACGACGCCGACGGCAAGCCCACGCCCGACGAGACGCCGATCGCCGAGACGCTGGCCGCCTTCGGCGAGCTGGTCGCCGAGGGCAAGCTGCGCCATATCGGCCTCTCCAACGAGAGCGCCTGGGGCACGATGCAGTTCCTGTTCGAGGCCGAGCGCTCGGGCCTGCCGCGCGTCGCCTCGATCCAGAACGCCTACAACCTCGTCAACCGCACCTACGAGACCGCGCTGGCCGAGGTGAGCCTGCGCGAGGACGTGTCGCTGCTCGCCTATTCGGCGCTCGGCCAGGGCTATCTCACCGGCAAGTACCAGAAGGGCGCCCGTCCGGCCGGCGCCCGCACCACGCTGTTCAAGCGCGGCCAGCGCTACGAGAAGCCGGGAACCGAGGCGGCGATCGACGCCTATCTCGCCATTGCCGGCGAGTTCGGCCTCGACCCGGCGCAGATGGCGCTGGCCTTCGCGGCCTCGCGCCGCTTCATGACCTCGGTGATCCTCGGCGCGACGACGATGGAGCAGCTGAAGATCGCCATCGGGTCGAAGGACGTGGTGCTGCCGCCGGAGGTGCTAGAGCGCATCGACGCCGTGCACCAGCTCACCGGCAACCCGGCGCCGTGAGGCGGCTGATCCTTCTTCTCCCTCTCCCCGTCGGGGAGAGGGTTGGGGTGAGGGGCGAGGTGAGGCGAGGCAAGGTGAGAGTTGGGAGAGGGGTCTTCGACGCTCCATACCCGCGTGGCCCCTCACCGACCCGCTTCGCGGGCCACCTCTCCCCAACGGGGAGAGGAATGGAAAGGGTTCGCGATATCCCTCGCTCCCCGGGCCTTCGGCGTCCCGGCTCCCGCCGGGGCGGGCGCCTGCGGCGCTTTACTCCCCGGCTTTCGGCGTCCCGGCTCCCGCCGGGGCGGGCGCCTGCGGCGCTTTACTCCCCGGCTTTCGGCGTCCCGGCTCCCGCCGG
>NZ_JBXASN010000017.1:115452-140857 GCF_058809335.1 Ancylobacter sp. GW821-FHT10E12
GGGCGCCGTGGCGGGTCATCAGCGGCACCTGCGCCATGGCGAAGACGAGAGTGAGCGGCAGATAGCCGAAGGTCTTGAACGCCACCCAGCTGTCGGTCGACACCGAGCGCCAGACCACCTCGTTCAGCACCGCCATGGCGAGGAAGAACACGCCCCAGCGGATGGTGAGGACGCGCCAGCCCTCGTCGGTGAGCTCGAACACGTCGCCCAGCACATAGGGCAGCAGCGGCTTGCGCAAGGCGAGGCCGCCGAGCAGGGCGATGCCGAACAGGGCGTTCACCAGCGTCGGCTTCATCTTGATGAAATGGTCGTCCTGCAGGACGATGGTCAGCGTGCCGAACACCAGCACCACCGCGGCGGAGATCAGCGGCATCACCGCGATCTTGCGGGCCAGCAGCCACATCACGATGAGCGCGGCGAAGGTCGCCACCATGAAGGCGCCGGTGGCGGCATAGATGCCGGCGCGGCCGTTGGCGATGAAGAAGATGACCAGCGGCCCAAGCTCGAGCGCGATCTTGGTCAGCGGGTGCATGGTGCGGGCGGGCGGGTTGGCAGGCGTGGCGGTCATCGCGTGGCTGTTCCTGTGCTCGCCTGACTTGTCGCCCGGCAATGGGGCATGATCAAGGGCCGCAAGGACAGCCTAGCTGTCCAGCCCGACGATGGCACGGGCGAAATCGCGCGCGGCGAAGGGCTGGAGGTCGTCGATGCCCTCGCCGACGCCGATGAGATGCACCGGCAGGCCGTGCCGGGCCGCCAGCGCGACCAGGATGCCGCCGCGGGCGGTGCCGTCGAGCTTGGTCATGACCAGGCCGGTGACGCCGGCGACGCGGCGGAACGCCTCCACCTGTGACAGCGCGTTCTGGCCGACGGTGGCGTCGAGCGTCAGCACCACGGCATGCGGCGCCGAGGGCTCCTGCTTCTTGATGACCCGCACCACCTTTTCCAGCTCGGCCATCAGCTCGGCGCGGTTCTGCAGGCGGCCGGCGGTGTCGACGATCAGCACGTCGGCGCCGCTGGCGCGCGCCTCGTTCAGCGCGTCGAAGGCAACGCCGGCGGCATCGGCGCCCGGCGCGCGGGAGACCAGGGTGGCGCCGGTGCGGTCGGCCCAGATGCGCAGCTGCTCAGTGGCGGCGGCGCGAAAAGTGTCGCCGGCCGCCAGCACCACCTTCTTGCCCTCGGCGCGCAACACCGAGGCGAGCTTGCCGATGGTGGTGGTCTTGCCGGAGCCGTTGACGCCGACCATGAGGAGGACGAAGGGCTTGGTCTCCGACGCGAAGACGAGGGGGTGCGCGACCGGGGCCAGCACCTTCTCGATCTCGCCGGCGACCAGCGCCCGGACCTCGTCGGGGTCGATGGCCTTGTCGTAGCGGCCCTTGCCGACCACCTCGGCGATGCGGGCCGAGGTCTCGACGCCGAGATCGGCGCGGATCAGCACGTCCTCCAGGTCCTCCAGCGTGCCGGAATCGAGCTTGCGCTTGGTGAACAGGTCGGTGATGCCGGTTGAGATGCCGGACGCGGTGCGCGTCAGGCCCTGCGTCAGGCGTTTCCAGAATCCGGGGCGGGGGGCTTCGTCCGTCATGTCATGTCAGGCTGCATGTCTGGTCACGCCGCGATCAGCCGGGTGCCGTCATGGCCGGCAATGCGCACCTGCGCGATGGTTCCGGGCTCCAGCGCGCCGGCAAGGCGGACGGGCGTGAAGGCGCGGGTGCGGCCGAGGCCGGCGGTCTCGGCGAGCACCTCGCGGGGGGCGCCGATTTCGCCGGCGAGATGGCGCAGCAGGGCGGTCGCGCCCCTCTCGCGCAGGCGGCGCGCGCGCTCCTTCACCGTCTCGCGCGCCACCTGGGGCATGCGGGCGGCCGGGGTGCCGCTGCGGGGCGAGAACGGGAAGACGTGCAGATGCGTCAGCCCGCACTCGTCGACGAGGGCGAGCGAGTTGCGGAAATGCTCCTCGGTCTCGGTCGGGAAGCCGGCGATGATGTCGGCCCCGAACACGACGTCCGGGCGCTGCCGGCGGATCATGGCGCAAAAACGAATGGCGTCGCTCCGCGAATGCCGGCGCTTCATCCGCTTGAGGATGAGGTCGTCGCCGGCCTGAAGCGACAGATGCAGATGCGGCATCAGCCGCTCCTCCTCGGCGATGGCCCTGACGAGATCGTCATCGGCCTCGACGGAATCGATGGAGGACAGCCGCAGCCGGCGCAGTTCCGGCACATGGCGCAGGATCGCGCGGACGAGGGTGCCGAGCTTCTGTTCGCCGGGCAGGCCGGCGCCGTAGGAGGTGAGGTCGACGCCGGTGAGCACGACTTCGGCATAGCCGTTCTCGACCAGCCGGCGGACCTGCGCCACCACCTCGCCCATCGGCACCGAGCGGGAATTGCCGCGCCCATAGGGAATGATGCAGAAGGTGCAGCGGTGGTCGCAGCCATTCTGCACCTGCACGAAGGCGCGGGTGCGCCCTTCCAGCCCGTCGACCTGCATGCCGTCGATGAGGTGCAGCGCGGTCTCGCGCACGCTCATGATGTCGCCGACGACCGCCTTTTCCTCATTGCCGATGCCGAAATCGATCGCCTGCCGCGTGGCGGCCCAGGTTTCCGGGCGCGCCTTCCCGGCATTGCCGATCACGCGCTCGACCTCTGCCATGCCGGCGAAGGTCTCCGGCTCGGTCTGCGCGGCGCAGCCGGTGACGACGATGCGTGCGCCGGGGGTTTCGCGCTTCAGGCGGCGGATCGCCTGCTTGGCCTGCCGCACCGCCTCCGCCGTCACCGCGCAGGTGTTCACCACCACGAGGTCGTCGAGCCCCGCGCCGGCGGCAGCCTTCTTCACCGCCTCGGATTCGAGCGTGTTGAGCCGGCAGCCGAAGGTGACGACGTCGATGGCCATGGAGCTATCCTCAGGCCGCCGCGCCGGCGAGCATGGCGAGGGTGAGGCGGCCGGAAAATTCCAGCTCGGCCGGGCCGGTCATCAGGATGTGGCCGTCGCTCTCCCGCCATTCGATGAAGAGGTCGCCGCCGGGAAGCGTCACCGTCACCCGCCGGCCGGTCAGCCCGAGGCGGGCGGCACAGACGGCGGTGGCGCAGGCGGCCGAGCCGCAGGCGCGGGTGAGACCGGCGCCGCGCTCCCACACCTTGAGCAGGATGCGGTCCGGCGACAGGACCTGCGCCACCGAGATATTGGCGCGGTCCGGGAAGGCCGGGTGATGCTCCAGCTCCGGCCCGTAGCGGCCGAGATCGATGGCGCTCGCGTCCGGCACGAAGAACACCGCATGCGGGTTGCCGACATTGGCCACCGCCGGGCCGCGCAGAACCGGCGCCCCGGCGGGACCGGCCTCGATGTCGATGGCGCGGGTGTCGGCCACAGGGCCGGCGAGCGGGATGTCGGCCCAGCCGAAATGCGCCGGGCCCATGTCGACGGTGACGCCGTCCGCCGCGATGTTGCAGTCGAGCAGCCCGGCGGAGGATTCGAAGCGGATATGCGAGCGGCCGGTGCGGCCATGCTCATAGAGCGCGATGCAGCGCGTGCCGTTGCCGCAGGCGCCGGCTTCCGATCCGTCGGCATTGATGATGCGCACGAAGGCGTCGATGCCGGGCACGGCGGCGGGGTAGAGCGCCATGATCTGGTCGAAGGGCAGCGCCTCCTTCCGGGCGAGGGCGCGCGCTTCCTCCGGCGGCACCGGCACCGGGGCGTCGCGCAGGTCGAGCACGACGATCTCGTTGCCGAGGCCGTTCATCTTCACGAAGGGGCGATCTGCCAGCGCTGCCATGGTGTCCAGAATGCCTGAGCGGCGGGATTGCGTCCTTATATGGCGAAGCCGGCCGCGAAGGCCAGAGCGTTTGCCGCCCGGCGCGGCTTTTGCGTCATCGCCGCGCGGCTGGGGCGGTGATAGGAAGGAAAGCGTCCGCGTTCTGCCCCGGTGAACCCATGATGCTTGCCTCTCCGCTCTTCGGCTTCCTCGTGATGCGGCGCGCGCTGATGCTGGCGCTCGCCCTGCTGGCGGCCGGGGGTGCCGCGCCGCTGCTGGCGCAGACGCCGCCGGCAATGGAGCCGCCCGCGGCCGCGTCGCCGGCGCCGAATGCACCCTCTTCCGCTCCCGCCGGCGAGGGCGACATGGTGGCGCCGCCGGTGGTCGATCCGAAAGGCGTCGAGACCTCGACCGTGCCGCCGGGCGGCGACCCGCTGCAGCGGCCGGACGGCTTCGGCGATGCCGCCGAGATGGTGCCGGTGCCGGTGCTGCAGAAGGCGGGCAAGAGCAACTGGGACGAGGGCTTCGCCACCCTCGTGTCGACGCTGAAGGCCGTCTATGCCGAGCTCGACCGGCTGAAGCTGAAGCGCATCGGCGCGTCGTTCATCATCTACACCATGACCGACGACGAAGGCTTCGAGTTCGAGGCGGCGGTGCCGTTCGAGGGGGCCACAATGCAGAAGCCGCAGGAGGGGTTCGCCTTCTCCGCCTCGCCGGCCGGCAAGGCGCTGCGCTTCACCCATCGCGGCCCCTACGACGCCATGGACCCGACCTATGAGCAGATCGCCAACCTGCTCGATGCCAAGGACCTGGAGGCGCAGGACCTCTATGTCGAGGAATACCGCTCCGACCCGACCACCACGCCGGAGGACGACCTCGTCATCGACATCTGGGTGCCGCTGAAGTGAGGGGGGCGATCCGGCGGGAACCCGGCGGAGGCGCTGCCGGTTGATTCATGTCCGGCACATGAAGCGAGGCCGCCATGGCATCCATCATATCATCCGTGAGGCGCTCGCCGATCCTCGTCGTCCTGTCCCTTGCGGCAACGCTCGCCTATCTCGGCCTCGCGGTGCTCGGCTGGGGCGGCATCGGTGCCTTCTTCGCCGATCCGGCACGAACGGCCGCCGCGCTGGTGCTGGTCGCGCTGACGGTGGCGGCACTGTTCACCGAAGGCAATCTGAGCGCCGGAGAACGCGAGGACCGCGGCAACCGCTGGGTGCTCGCGGTGTTCGGGATCGTGGGCATCCTCGCGGCCTGGCTGCCGGCCTATACCGACCGCCTCGACCTGTGGACCTTCGGCGGCGAAGGGGTGCGCTGGATCGGCGTGGTGCTGTTCGCCGCCGGCGGCGCGCTGCGGCTGTGGCCGGTCTTCGTGCTCGGCCGCCGGTTCAGCGGGCTGGTGGCGATCCAGCCCGGCCACCGGCTGGTGACCGACGGCGTCTACGGCGTCATCCGCCATCCAAGCTATGCCGGGCTGCTGATCAGTTCGCTCGGCTGGGCGCTGGTGTTCCGCTCAATGGCCGGCGTGCTGCTGGCGCTGCTGCTCGTTCCCCCGCTCGTCGCCCGCATGAATGCGGAGGAGGCGCTGCTGCGCGACACGTTCGGCGACCGGTACGAGGCCTATCGCGCCCGCACCTTCCGGCTGATTCCGGGTGTTTACTGATCGGGCGGCGGCGTCATTCGCGCCGGCGGCGCTTCTGTGCTATGAGGCGCGCAAACGCACCCGTTGCTGGGCATATCCGACCGACATGAACACACTGATCGAAACCGCGCCGCGTCCGGCGGCCGGCGCTCTTCTTCCCGTCGCCGATCCAAGGCGCTCGCTCGCCGGGCTCGACCGCGCCGGGCTTTCCGACGCTCTCGCCGAGATCGGCGTGGCGGAGCGCGAGCGGCGCATGCGCGTCGCCCAGCTCTGGCACTGGATCTACCTGCGCGGCGTCACCTCCTTCGACGCCATGACCAATGTCGGCAAGGGCCTGCGCGACCGGCTCGCCGCCGCCTTCACCCTCGACCGGCCGGAGGTGGTGGTCGAGCAGGTGTCGGCCGACGGCACCCGCAAATGGCTGCTGCGCCTGCCGCCGGATATAGCCGGCGACAAGCCGCACGACGTCGAGATGGTCTATATCCCCGAGAGCGACCGCGGCACGCTGTGCGTCTCCAGCCAAGTCGGCTGCACGCTCAACTGCTCGTTCTGCCACACCGGCACCCAGCGGCTGGTGCGCAACCTGACCGCCGCCGAGATCGTGGCGCAGGTGATGGTCGCGCGCGACCGGCTGGGCGATTATCCCGGCATGGAGCGCGCGGTCGGCCCCGGCCTGCCGACCGAGGGCGACCGGCTGGTGACCAACATCGTGTTCATGGGCATGGGCGAGCCGCTCTACGCCTATGATTCGGTGGCCAAGTCGATCGAGATCCTCGCCGACGGCGAAGGGCTCGGCATCGGCAAGCGGCGCATCACCGTCTCCACGTCGGGCGTGGTGCCGGAGATCGAGCGGCTCGGCCGCGAGGTCGGGCCGATGCTCGCCATCTCGCTGCACGCGGTGCGCGACGAATTGCGCGACGAGCTGGTGCCGATCAACAGGAAGTACCCGCTGAAGGCGCTGCTCGACGCCTGCCGTACCTATCCGCCGGCCTCGAACGCCAAGCGCATCACCTTCGAATATGTGATGCTGAAGGGGGTGAACGATTCACCGGCTGACGCCAAGGCGCTGGTGAAGCTGCTGGCCGGCATTCCGGCCAAGATCAACCTGATCCCGTTCAACCCGTGGCCGGGCACCAAGTACGAGTGCTCGGACTGGGAGACGATCGAGCAGTTCTCCGACATCGTGTTCCGCGCCGGCTATTCCAGCCCGGTGCGCACACCGCGCGGCCGCGACATCCTCGCCGCCTGCGGCCAGCTGAGGAGCGAGACCGAGAAGCTCTCCGCCCGCGAGCGCCTCGCGCTGCGCGCCATGGCGGCGGCTGCGGAATAGGGCAGCGAACAGGGCAGCGGAACAGGGGTGGCGATGCTCGATCATGTCGGCTTTCCGGTGGCGGATTTCGCGCGCTCGCGGGCCTTCTACAGTGCCGCGCTGGCGCCGCTCGGCATCGGCGTGCTGATGGAGGTCACCGCCGAGGAGACCGGCGGGGCAGCCCATGCCGGCTTCGGCAGCGGCGGCAAGCCGTTCTTCTGGATCGGCTCCGGCGGCGCGCTGTCGGCGGGTGACGGCGGCCGGCTGCATGTGTGCTTCACCGCGCCCGACCGCGCCACGGTCGATGCCTTCCACGCTGCGGCGATGGCCGCCGGCGCGCGCGACAACGGCCCGCCGGGCCTGCGCCCGCACTACCACCCGAATTATTACGGCGCCTTCGTACTCGATCCCGACGGGCACAATATCGAAGCCGTCTGCCACGCTCCCGCATGAACACGGCGATGGACAATCTGCTGCGGCTGCTGCTGCGCGTGCTGCTGGTGCCGCTCGGGCTGGTCTGCGGCTTCATCGCCACCATGGTGGTGGTGATGATCGGCTATTGGCGGATCGGCACCATGCTCGCCGGGGCGCGCGACGTCGATGCCATCGCGCTGTTCGACGCGCTCGCCACCGCGACCTTCGCGCTTTCGGCCGTGGCGATGACCATGTGGGCGGTGGCGCTGATCGGCATATTGTTCTCGGAAGCCTTCGCGGTGCGCTCCTGGCTGTTCCATGCCGCAAACGGCGCCGCTTCGGCCTGGATCGGCGCGCAGATATTCACCCCCTATACCGACACGCCGACGCCGTTCGACGGCGACGTCTACATCCTTGGCGCCGGGTTGGCCGGTGGGCTGGCCTATTGGCTGGTGGCGGGCTGGAGCGCCGGCTTCTGGAAGCCGGTCTTCGCCGAGCGCCCGCCGGCGTTGCCGCCCGCCACGCCGCCCGATCGCGCGCCGCCGACGGCCCCGCCTGCTCCCTGACACTCCGAACTTGCACGCGGACGCGCCATGCCTATAGTCCGCGCGCTTTCGGCTCCTTTGCTTCTCTCGTGCGGAATCCTTCGACATGGCTGACGTCAAGCGCGTGGTCCTCGCCTATTCGGGCGGTCTCGACACCTCGGTGATCCTCAAATGGCTGCAGACCACCTATGGCTGCGAGGTGGTGACCTTCACCGCCGATCTCGGCCAGGGCGAGGAACTGGAGCCGGCGCGCAAGAAGGCCGAGCTGCTCGGCATCAAGCCGGAGCACATCTTCATCGAGGACGTGCGCGAGGAATTCGTGCGCGACTACGTGTTTCCGATGTTCCGGGCCAACGCCCTTTATGAAGGGCTCTACCTGCTCGGCACCTCCATCGCCCGTCCGCTGATCGCCAAGAAGCAGATCGAGATCGCCCGCAAGGTCGGCGCCGATGCGGTCTCCCACGGCGCCACCGGCAAGGGCAACGACCAGGTGCGCTTCGAGCTGAGCTATTATGCGCTGGAGCCCGACATCAAGATCATCGCGCCGTGGCGCGAGTGGGACCTGCGCTCGCGCGAGCAGCTGATCGCCTTCGCCGAGAGCCACCAGATCCCGATCGCCAAGGACAAGCGCGGCGAGGCGCCGTTCTCGGTCGATGCCAACCTGCTGCACTCCTCCTCCGAGGGCAAGGTGCTGGAAGACCCGGCGGTCGAGGCCCCAGAATTCGTCTATCAGCGCACCATTTCCCCGGAGGACGCGCCGGACAGGGCGGCCTACATCACCATCGATTTCGAGAAGGGCGACGCGGTCGCCATCGATGGCGAGCCGCTCTCCCCGGCCAGCCTGCTGACCCGCCTCAACGCGCTCGGCAAGGAGAACGGCATCGGCCGCCTCGACCTCGTGGAGAACCGCTTCGTCGGCATGAAATCGCGCGGCGTCTACGAGACGCCCGGCGGCACCATCCTGCTGCAGGCGCATCGCGGCATCGAGAGCATCACCCTCGACCGCGGCGCCGCGCACCTGAAGGACGAGGTCATGCCGCGCTATGCGGAGCTGATCTATAACGGCTTCTGGTTCTCGCCCGAGCGCGAGATGCTGCAGGCGCTGATCGACAAGAGCCAGGAAATGGTCACCGGCCAGGTCCGTATCAAGCTCTACAAGGGCAATGTCGACGTGGTCGGCCGCTCCTCGCCCTATTCGCTGTACAACCAGGACCTCGTCACCTTCGAGGAAGGCGCCGTCGCCTATGACCACCGCGACGCCGCCGGCTTCATCAAGCTCAACGCGCTGCGCCTGCGCACGCTGGGCGGCCGGGCGCGCAAGATCGCCGGGTGAGCGGCGCCGGTCGAGTCATGCCCGGACCTGTCCGGGCGTGACGGGTGCGGGCGTGACGGGTGCGGGCGTGACGGGTGCGGCCTGTCTCGCCCTCAGCCCAGCGGAACCTTGCGGTTTTCGCCGAGGTCGGTCGGCTTGCCGCTCAGCCGGGCCGTGGCCATCTTCAGCGCCACGATGATCGAGTTCGACGGGCCGTCCCAATATTCGGCACGCTCCGGCAGGAAGCGCACGACGCAGATATTGGGATCGTCCTTGCCCTCCGGCCAGAACGCCTTGTTCATGTCGGTCCACAATTCGTCGACCTTTGCACGGTCGTCATAGACCTCGGCCTCGCCCGATACCGACACGAAATCGTTCTTGCCGGGATCGGCGAAGGTCAGCGCCGCCTGCGGGTCGCGTTCGAGTTCATCGTCCTTGTGGCCGCGCCGGTCGGACAGGAACCAGATGCAGCCCTCCTCCTGCGAGGCATGGGCATCCATTGGACGCGCGCGCAATGTCGCGCCTTCGCGCGTCACCAGCATGCAGATGCGGATGTCGCCCATCAATTCCCAGATGCGGTTGACGGCGTCGGTCGTGGTGCGCTCGGCCTGTTGTCCCATCGCGGACCTCCTGTTGAGCTGTCGGCTGGATCTCGCCATGCCAACCCCGACGGGGGCCCGGAGTTCCGTGGCGGGATCGCGCGGCGGGAACGCACCTCCCCCGAGGCTTCCCATCGGCCCGTCATCACGCTGACGGGAAAAGGGTCCAGATTCAACGCGCTGACGGAGCTGCGCCGAGCGGCCGGCTTCGATCCGTCCGGGTTATGCCGTAAGCTCGCGCGGCGGCACTTGGATGCCGTCCCGCTTCAGGAGATTCGCATGCCCTGGTCGCTGACCGTCGGCCATGTCTACGGCACTGCCGTGCGCATCCATGTCACCTTCCTGCTTTTCCTGGTCTGGATCTGGGCGGCCTATTACCAGCGCGGCGGCGTCGGCGCGGCTTGGGAGGGTGTCGCCTTCGTTGCGCTGCTGTTCCTGTGCGTGCTGCTGCACGAGTTCGGCCACATCTTCGCCGCGCGCCGCTACGGGGTGAAGACGCCGGAAGTCACGCTCTGGCCGTTCGGCGGGGTGGCGCGGCTGGAGCGCATCCCGGAAAAGCCCTCCGAGGAACTGGTGGTGGCGCTGGCTGGGCCGGCGGTCAACGTCGTCATCGCGCTGGTGCTGCTGGCCATCCTTGCCGTGCAGGGCAATGCGGTCGGGATGGAGCACATCGAGGCGATCGAGAATCCGCAATCCAGCCTGCTCGCCAAGCTGGCGGCGGCGAACATCTTCCTCGTGGTGTTCAATCTCATTCCCGCCTTCCCGATGGATGGCGGGCGCGTGCTGCGGGCGCTGCTGGCCATGCGGATGAGCCATGCGCAGGCGACGCAGACGGCGGCCTCGATCGGTCAGGCGCTGGCCATCGGCCTCGGCTTCCTCGGCATTTTCGGCAACCCGATGCTGATCGTCATTGCGGTGTTCGTGTTCCTCGCCGCCTCCGGCGAGGCCGGCAGCGTGCAGATGCGGCAGGCGGCGCAGGGTGTGCTGGTGCAGGATGCGATGATCACCCATTTCGAGACGCTGGGACCGCAAGCGAGCGTCGGCGACGCCGCCGAGGCGCTGATCCGCACCACCCAGAAGGAGTTCCCGGTGGTGGACGGCGCCGGCCACCTGCGCGGCGTGCTCACCCGCGATGCGATGATCCGCGCGCTTCAGGCCAAGGGACCGGACTCCTCGGTGCTGGAGGCGATGCAGGCCGACATACCGACGCTGCCGGTGCGCGCGCCGCTCGACAAGGCGCTGCAATTGCTCACGCAGAGCCGAGCGCCGGTGCTCGGCGCGCTCGATCCGGCGGGAAAGCTGGTCGGCCTGCTCTCGCCGGAGAATGTCGGCGAGATGATGATGTTGCGCGCCGCCCAGCCCGAGGCCCGCTTCGGGCCATGGGGGAAGCGCGCGCCCGGCGCCGGCGGGCCGGACCTCGGCAGCCTCTAGCCGTTCTCTCGCACGCCGGTGATGCCGATGAAGGCGGGCGGGTCGCTGGCGGGGAAGCTCTCGTCCAGCGCCTCGTCGATATCCGCCTCGCTCGGCTCGTGCTCCGGCAGCGTTTCCGGCGTCGGTACCGCCCCGGTGATGCCGCTGAAGGCGGGCGGGTCGCTGGCGGGGAAGCTCTCGTCCAGCGCCTCGTCGATATCCGCCTCGCTGGGCGCGGCATCGGGCTTGGCACGCGGCGGCGGTTCCGCGCCGGTGATGCCGCTGAAGGCGGGCGGGTCGCTGGCGGGGAAGCTCTCGTCCAGCGCCTCGTCGATCTCGGTCTCAGTGGGCTGTCCGGGGCGGCCGTTCATCGCAAATCCCTCCATTGGTCCCGTTCTTCATGACAACTGGGTTGCGGGCGTTCGGGTTCAAGGCAGCGGGCGGCGGCAGGGCGATTTTAACGGCGGAACCAGCCGCCGGCTCGGGCGTTTCTCCAATTCGCCGTGCGGAAACGCGCGGTCGTGCCGGCGTGCCGGCTGCCTGGCGCGCCGGCCTGAAGAAGGAGGAGCATCGCCATGGATGAAAAGACCGAAGCCGTCCCGCCCACCCAGGGGCCGGCGCGGCTGCAATATTGGCCCTCGACCCACGATGTGAGCGCCCCCGGCCAGTTTCCCGACAGCTACGAATTCGAGACGGTGGAGGACGCCGTCGCCTTCGCCATGACCCAGTCGCCGGCCGGCCGCGACGTCGCCTGGCTGCGCACGCCGGAAGGCGAAATCCTGAAGGCCGGCCAGATTCGGCGGCTGTGGGAACTGCGCAAATCGCACTGAACAGGGCCCGCCGGCGCTTTTGCGCGGCGCCGGCGTTGCCTTCGCAGGCTTTGTGAGTATAGTGCGCCGCAAAATTCTGGCGCGGGTCCGAACTGCCTTCGGGCCCGCTTTTTGGTGTTTCATATGAAGCTGCGCAATATCGCCATCATCGCCCACGTCGACCACGGCAAGACCACGCTGGTGGACGAGCTGCTCAAGCAGTCCGGTTCCTATCGCGAGAACCAGCGCGTCGCCGAGCGGGTGATGGATTCGAACGACCTCGAAAAGGAGCGCGGCATCACCATCCTCGCCAAGGCGACCTCGGTCGTCTGGAAGGATACTCGCATCAACATCGTCGACACCCCCGGCCATGCCGATTTCGGCGGCGAGGTGGAGCGCATCCTCAACATGGTGGACGGCGCCATCGTGCTGGTCGACGCCGCCGAGGGGCCGATGCCGCAGACCAAGTTCGTGGTCGGCAAGGCGCTCAAGGTCGGCCTGCGTCCGATCGTCGCCATCAACAAGGTCGACCGCTCCGACGCCCGCTCGCAGGAGGTCATCAACGAGGTGTTCGACCTGTTCGCGGCGCTCGACGCCAGCGACGACCAGCTCGACTTCCCGATCCTCTACGGGTCCGGCCGCAATGGCTGGATGAACACCTCCGCCGACGGCTCGCAGGACGAGGGCATGGCGCCGCTGTTCGACCTCGTGCTGCGGCATGTGCCGGAGCCCACCGTCGACGACGGCCCGTTCCGCATGATCGGCACCCTGCTGGAAGCCAACCCCTTCCTCGGCCGCATGATCACCGGGCGCATCACCTCCGGCTCGATCAAGCCGAACCAGTCGATCAAGGTTCTGGCGCAGGACGGCTCGCTGGTCGAGCAGGGCCGCGTCTCCAAGATCCTCGCCTTCCGCGGCATCGAGCGCCAGCCGATCGAGGAAGGCGTGCAGGGCGACATCATCGCCATTGCCGGCCTGTCCAAGGGCACCGTCGCCGACACGTTCTGCGACCTCGGCGTCGATGCGCCGCTGAAGGCGCAGCCGATCGACCCGCCGACCGTCACCATGTCGTTCATCGTCAACGACAGCCCGCTCGCCGGCACCGAGGGCGACAAGGTCACCAGCCGCGTCATCCGCGACCGCCTGCTGCGCGAGGCCGAAGGCAATGTCGCGCTGAAGATCGAGGAATCCGCCGACAAGGATTCGTTCTTCGTCTCCGGCCGCGGCGAATTGCAGCTTGCCGTGCTCATCGAGACCATGCGCCGCGAGGGCTTCGAGATCGCCGTGTCGCGTCCGCGCGTGGTGTTCACCAAGGATGCCAGCGGCGAGATCCTCGAGCCCATCGAGGAAGTGCTGATCGACGTCGACGAGGAATATTCCGGCGTGGTCGTGCAGAAGATGAGCGAGCGCCGCGCCGAGATGGTCGAGATGCGCCCCTCCGGCGGCACCCGCCAGCGCCTGGTTTTCTACGCTCCCACCCGAGGCCTCATCGGCTACCAGGGCGAGCTGATGACCGACACCCGCGGCACCGCCATCATGAACCGGCTGTTCCACGCCTATCAGCCGCACCGGGGCGAGATTCCCGGCCGCCGCAACGGCGTGCTGATCTCCAACGAGGCCGGCGAGGCGGTGGCCTATGCGCTGTGGAACCTCGAGGATCGCGGCCCGATGATGATCGAGCCCGGCTGGAAGGTCTATCAGGGCATGATCGTCGGCGAGCACAACCGCGAGAACGACCTTGAAGTGAACGTCCTCAAGGGGAAGAAGCTCACCAATATCCGCACCACCTCCAAGGACGAGGCGGTTCGCCTCACCCCGCCGATCCGCATGACGCTGGAGCGTTCGCTGGCCTGGATCCAGGACGACGAGCTGGTCGAGGTGACGCCGAAGTCGATCCGCATCCGCAAGCGCTGGCTCGATCCGAACGAGCGCAAGCGCGAGGAGCGCCGCAAGGAATCCGAGGGCGTCTGAGCGCCCGTCGGCCGCTGCGAGGCGGCCGCCGCCCGCCCGCCGGGCGACGGCCGGACATCCCGTGACCGGATGTGGCGGGCACTATGGTGGATCGATCGGCGATTTCGCCACGAAGCCCCTTGATCCCGCCGCCGGCTTTTGCTCCCATAAGGGGCATGGGCACGCTTCTCTTCGAAACCCGCCGGGCTCGCCCGGCAGATGCTCCCGACGTCGCCGAAATCCACGATTCGGCTTGGCGTTCGGCCTATCGCGGTCTCATCCCGGGCGTCGAGCTCGAAAAGATGATCGAGCGGCGCGGGCCGGGCTGGTGGGAAACCGCCCTGCGGCGCGGCTCGCGCGTGCTGGTGCTCACCCATTCCGATCGCGTCGCCGGCTACGCCAATCTCGGGCGCAACCGCGCGCGCGGCCTGCCCTATGAGGGCGAAATCTACGAGCTCTATCTGCGGCCGGAATATCAGGGCCTCGGCTTCGGCCGGCGGCTGTTCGCTGATTCCCGCAAGGATCTGGCCAATGCCGGCTTCGAGGGCGTGACCGTGTGGGCGCTTGCGGCCAACGAGCCGGCGCTCGGCTTCTACCGGGCACTGGGCGGGGTGAGCGTCGCCCGCTCCTCCGAGACCTTCGGTGGCCGCACGCTGGAAAAGCTCGCCTTCGGCTGGGCCGGCTGAGCCTCCTATCCCTTCATGTCGGCGCGGCCGGGCGTGAGCGGCCGGCGCGTGCGCGACGCGCGGCGGGAGTTGGCGTCGCGGCCTGATCGTGCGGCGATCAGCCTTTGGCGAGCGCGGCGAGCCGTGCGGCCATCTCCGTGGGATCGCCGCCGATGCGAAAGGTCTTGAGCCGGGCGGTGGCCCCCGAGACCAGCTCCACCCTGGCCGGAGGAACTTCCAGCGCCCGCGCCAGCAGGCGGGCGACGGCGGCATTTGCCTTGCCGTCTTCCGGCGGCACGCTCACCCGCACCTTCAGCGCTCGGCGCCCGTCCGCCAGCTCCACCTGCCCCTCGATGGCGTCGCGCCCGCCGCGCGGGGTGACCCGAACGCTGACGACCACCCCGTCGGCGACGAGGGTCCATGCGGTGGCGGAACCGCTGCCGGAGAGGCCGTCGGCGGGAGCTGGCACGGCTCAGGCCAGCAGCTCGAACACCAGGTTGCGGATGAAATAGAGCGCGATGATCAGGATGATCGGCGAGACGTCGATGCCGCCGAGATTGGGCAGCAGCCGCCGGATCGGCGCCAGCACCGGCTCGGTGATGCGCCAGAGGAATTCGCCGACGCTGCGCACGAACTGGTTGTGCGGATTGACCACGTTGAACGCCACCAGCCAGGACAGGATGGCCGAGGCGATGAGGATCCAGACATAGAGCGAGATGAGCGTGTCGAACAACCAGAGCAGCGAATACATCGCGAACCTCGAACGGGAGCGGACGGCGAAGGCCGGACGTGAGGATGCTTAACGGCGCGGCCGCACCGCGGCAACCCCGATTGCGCGGCATCGTCTGTGTGTGATGCGTCGAGGCTCCTTGACAGGGCGCGGGGCACGAACGTACAAGGCGCGGCCTGATGGTGAGGGGCCGTAGCTCAGATGGGAGAGCGCTGCAATCGCACTGCAGAGGTCAGGGGTTCGATTCCCCTCGGCTCCACCATCCGCTCATTGACGTCGCTTACGAATTCCTCATCGACGCGATCCTGCCCCAACATCTGCCGCGACACGCGACGGCACTAGCCATTCGCGTGGGATGGGCGTTCTGCCTGTGGTACCCCTCAAGCCCGATCAGCCTGCCGGCATCGACTTGGCCACGAGCTCCTTGAGCCTGCGGTTCTGATCCTCGGGCGTCTTCAGCCTGTGCGTGCCGGGCACCTGCCTCCCACCGTAGCGGCAGCGCCCATCATGGAACGTCGCAGCGTCGATCCCATTGCCGGTGGCGAAGCTCCGCCGTCGGGATCCCGGTCGGCTGCTGCCTCGGCACTGCGATGACCGGCGTTTGCCGAACCGGCCGATCTTCGCCCCTTCGACGGAGTCCATTCAAGCCAGGGCATTCCGGCAGCAATATCAGCTTTCATATGTCAGTATTCATGACCCTGTTGCGGCGTCGATATCTTGATTTTTCGGTATTTATTTCACCAGACGGGGTGTAAATATGGCCGTCCCTGGGGGGACGTTTTGTCGGCGAACGTCTCAAATAATGGAATACTCGGTTCGCCATTTAGGGAGCTGGCCCATGCTTGCCTCAAGGATACATATAGTCAGTCTTTTAGGTGCGGTAGCCGCGCTTACGACAATAGGGGCCGTAACAACTGTCTCGCCAGCTTCGGCGCAGCCAACCCAGAGCCGCCCCAACATCCTGTTCATCATGGGCGACGATATCGGCTATATGCAGCCGAGCATCTATCACCGTGGCCTGATGGTCGGCGAGACACCCAATATCGACCGCATCGGACGTGAAGGGGCCTACTTCACCGACTATTACGCCGAGCAGAGCTGTACCGCCGGGCGCAACGCCTTCTTCACCGGCATGCATCCGCTGCGCACCGGGATGATCCCGCCGCAGCTTCCCGGCAGCCCCTCCTATCTGCGGCCGGGCACGCCGGCGCTGGCCAAGTTCCTGTTCGATCTTGGCTACACCACCGGCGAGTTCGGCAAGAACCATCTCGGCGACCACACGGACGCCCTGCCGACCGCGCATGGGTTCCAGGAATTCTGGGGCTATCTGTACCACCTCGATGCCATGCAGGGTGTCAGCTTCCCCGACATCAACAAGACGCCGACGGAGCAGACCGTGGCGCCGCCCTGCCGCAACACCCCGATCCCTGGCCTGACCGAACCTCCCGGCACGGTCGATCCGAAGACCACGATCTGCCTCATGCCGCCGCGTCCCGTGCTGGCATGCGCGTCCTCGGACGGCACCGCCGCGAACCAGACCTGCAAGGACGAGGGGCCCCTGACGCTGGATCGCTCCAAGACGGTCGACGAGGAAATCTCGGGCAAGGTCATCGACTTCCTCGGCCGCAACGACCCCGCGAAGACCGGGAAGCCGTTCTTCGTCTGGTACAATCCCGCCCGCATGCACATCACCACCGTGCTGCCGGATAAGTATCTCGATATGATCGGCGAGCGCGGCGGCAAGGATTGGGGCGCCAATGAAGCCGGTATGAAGCAGATGGACGACAATATCGGCTATGTCCTCAAGAAGCTGGAGGAGATCGGCCAGCTCGACAACACCATCGTCGTCTTCACCACCGACAACGGCGCCGAGACCATCACCTTCCCCGACGGCGGCACCACTCCGTTCAAGGGCGGCAAGCTCAGCACATGGGAGGGCGGCATGCGCGCGCCTCTGGTCGTGCGCTGGCCGAACCACATAGCGCCGGGCACCGTGAAGAACGATATATTCGCGTCGCTGGACTGGCTGCCGACGCTGGTGGACATCGCCGGTGGCGAGAAGGGCAACGACCTCAAGGCACGGATCGAGAAAGGGGCTTATCCCGGCATCGTCAAGACCACGCTCGACGGCGTCAACCAGCGCGACTACCTCGAAGGAAAATCGCAGAAGTCGGAACGCAACTCGTTCTTCTACTATTCCGGCAAGGACCCGTCCGCCGTCCGCTACAAGAACTGGAAGATGTACTTTGCGATGGTCTCGGACTCGCCGACGGGGTTTTTGACAGGCGTGGTGCCGTATCATTGGACCCAGGTCGTCAACATCAAGCGCGATCCCTTCGAGACCTCGATCGGCGATCAGATCAAGACGCTCACCGGCATGGGCGGCGCCCTTACCTCACCGGCGACGGCTTACGTCTACGACTGGAACATGCTGCCGATCGGCCAGGCGCTCTGGCTGAAGGAGCTCTCAAGCTATATCGACTATCCGCCCCTGCAGGATCCGGCGAGCTACAATCTCGAACAGGTCATACAGCAGGTGAAGCAGATGAAGGTGACCAGTCACGCCGGCGAATAGCGGCGAGGAATGAAGAGGCGGGCGCTCCATGCCCGTCTCTCCACTGGGAAGCGTGAAATCATGAATCGTCCCTCTCTCGCTGCGGTCGTCCGCCGCGTCGCAATGGCGGCGCTGCTGCTGGCGGGACTGTGGGCATCGGCGCCTGCCCTGGCCCAGAGCACGTCGCCGGATTCCGATCCGCTCCCGTCCTGGAACGACGGCCCGGCACGGCAAGCCATCCTGGGCTTCGTCAAGAGCACGACGGACAAGGCCAGTTCCGGTTTCGTGCCTCCTGCCGAACGCATCGCCACCTTCGACCAGGACGGGACACTGTGGGTCTCCCACCCCATGTATGCGCAGGTGATGTATTGCCTCGACCGCGTGCCCGCATTGGTGGCGAAGAAGCCCGAGCTCAGGAAGGTCGAGCCGTTCAGGACGGTGCTGTCCGGCGACCGCGACGCCATCGCCAGATTGTCCATGAAGGACCTGGAGAAGATCCTGGTGGCGACGCTTACCGGCATGTCGGTGGATGATTTCAATGCCGACGTATCCGCATGGATCACCACCGCGAAGCATCCAAAATTCGGGCGGCTCTACACCGACCTGGTCTACCAGCCCATGCTGGAGCTGCTCAGCTACCTGCGCGCCAACGGCTACAGGACCTATATCGCGACGGGTGGCGGCCAGGATTTCGTGCGCGTCTATTCCGAGCGCATCTACGGCATACCGCCCGAACAAGTGGTGGGCAGCGCCGGCGGCACCCGGTACGGCTACGACAAGGATGGCAGGCCGTTCCTCACCAAGGAGCCAAGGCTGCTTCTCAACGACGACAAGGCCGGCAAGCCCGAAGGCATCCATCTCATCATCGGTCGTCGGCCGAATGCCGCCTTCGGCAATTCGTCCGGGGACCGCGAGATGCTCGAATACGCGACGGCGGGCGATGGAGCCCGATTGGGCATGCTCGTGCTTCACGACGACGCCGAGCGCGAGTTCGCCTACGGTCCCGCGCGCGGCCTTCCCGCAACGAAGATCGGCACCTTTCCCCAAAGCCTGGATGACGAGGCCGGCAAGCGGGGTTGGACGGTGATCAGCATGAAGAAGGACTGGAAGCGCATTTTCGCGTTCGATCGATAGAAGGCCGGCCGGCCTTGCCGGGCGTCAAGTCGAGGCTCCACTCCGGCCGACCTGTCCGGTTTCCCCCGCGGCCCGCTCCGTATCGTCATGCCCTTGCGGCATCGTCCGGCCAGCGACGGGTTCATTCGCGCTTTCGAGCCGCGATAGGCCTCGACGAAGTCTCCGGCGCAGCAGAGGATATGATAGCCGAATCTGGAGCGAAGCTCAGTGAAGACAATGAATTGGGCCATCCGCATGGTCGCTCGCGCGATCATGGGAGCCATCTTGGTCGCGCCGCTCGGTGGCGGAACGGCTTTCGCTCAGACATCGGCCTATGCGCCGCCTGAATTCAAGGAGCCGGTGACGCTGTCGAGCGTGGACGGCGTGCTCGAAGTCGTGCTTGTCGCGCATCAGGGCGAGGTCACGCTCGACACCGCGGCGGCTCCGGTCAAGAACGCGCTCCTGTTCGGGTACCGGCTGATCAGGGGCAAGGCCTCGAATGGCGAGGCCGCCGCCAGCGACGTCTATCCGGCGCCCACCTTGCAGGTCTTTCCGGGCGAGCGGCTCGTCGTGCGGCTGGAGAACGGCCTGTCGGGGCTGACCATCCGCGACTTCTACGATCCGAAATATACCGAAGCCGGCGGCCGGGTTCCGATCTATCCCGCCCAGCTCGCGGATTCGCCGCTCAATCTCCACACGCACGGCCTGCATGTCAGCCCGAAGGCGAATTCCGACAACGTGCTGATCCACATGCCGGTCGGCACGGCGAACACCTATGTCTACGACATTCCCACCAACATGCCGCAGGGGATGTACTGGTACCATCCTCATCTGCACACGCTGACGGCGGCCCATGTCTATCTCGGCCTTGCCGGCATGCTCTCGATCGGGCGGACCGACGGTAACCTGCCCGTCGTCACCCAGAAGGCCATCCCGATCCGCAACATGGCGCTTCAGTATAATTTCGTCTTCGACCGCCAGGGGCCTCATCCGCAGTTCAACAATGCCAACTGGCCACAATTCGTGAGCACCCTCACGCCGCCCGCCGCCGGCGAGCTGGCCAACGGCACCTATCGGCCCGTCCTCGCGCCGGTGAATTTCAGCCAGTCCGAGAAGGGCTCCCGCTTCGCGACCGTGTGGTATGCGGGCCCGCTGTCGATCCACAACATGCGCGGGCGCTTCCAGTTCATTCCGACCAACCTCCAGACTTTCACCGCCACGGCCGGGCAGGAGGGCGACGTGCCGGCCGACCCCGCGCTTCCCGACCATTTGCGCGACATCCAGTTCACGGTGAACGGCCAGTTCCAGCCGGTGGTGCGGAGCAAGCCCGGTCAGACCGAGATCTGGGTCTTGGCCAATGTCAGCGACATGGCCTACATCACCGTCCAGCTCACCGAGACCGCCACCGGCCGCCACCCGAAGATCGCGATCGTCGGGCAGGACGGCAATCCCTCGACGCTGGTGCGCCACCCGGCCGACGCCAACGGAACCCGGCTGTCCATTCCCCCGGCTTCGCGCTTCGCCATCGCGGTGACCATGCCGAGCGAGGGCGAGCTGATCCTCGAAATGCCGGAGCGGGGCGGCGGCGCGCGCACCGAGAATGCGCCGGGCATCCTCTACACCAATAACGGGACGGAGAACCCGCCGGCGGTGCTCGGCACGCTCAGCGTGCTGCCCTCGGCGGTCAGCTATTATGACGGCTTCTTCCTGTTCCCGACCCAGCTTCTCGCGCGCGCCGTCCCCGAGCAAGGCCGGGGCGAGACGACCGCGTTCGTCGAGGGGCAGCCGCTCGGCGCCTTCACGTCCTTCGAGGATCTGTCCAAGGCACCGCCCGACCTGACCCGGCATATCCTCATCAATGGCGGCTTCCTCAACGATCTCGCCAGCACGTCCGATCCGAAGGCCTTCATCTACGCCTTCGACAGCGGCGCCTTCCCGAACGTTCCCATCCTCCAGCCGCGCCTGAATTCGGTGGAGGAATGGGTGTTCAGCAACGAGAACAATGACGAGCACCCCATCCATATTCACGTCAACGACTTCCAGATAACCGGCCTCTCCGACCCGACCACCGGCATGAAGCTCGGGCCGGTGATGCAGGGCATCGACAACGCCAATGTGCCGGCGCCCAATCTCGGGCCCGAGGAATCGGTGATCGCGCCGGGCAAGCTCTCGATCCGCACCAAGTTCGAGGATTATGCCGGCCTTTTCGTCATGCACTGCCACCGGCTCAACCATGAGGACAACGGCCTGATGGCGCTGGTCAACGTCATTCCGGCGGTGTCGTCCTATGCGGTCGCGGTTCCCGGCGCTGCCGGCGGTTCGGCGACCGTCAGGGTTCTGGACGGCGCCAGGGTTCTCGCCACGGTGACGCCGTTTCCGGGGTTCGCAGGTCCGGTGAGCGTGGCCATGGGCGATGTCGACGATGACGGCATCCTCGATCTGGTCGCCGGCGCGGGAGCCGGACGCACGGCCGAAATCGTGGTGCTGTCCGGGGCCGCGAAGGATGGCGCGGCGGCCTTTTCAAAGGAACTCGCGCGCTTCGCGGCCTTTGATGCGGCTTCGATGAATGGCGTGAGCGTGGCGGTGGCGCAGATCGACGGCGCCGACACCGGCGACAACATCATCGTCGGCTCGGGATCGGGCGTTGCGAGCGAGGTGAAGGTCTTCAGTTCCAGGCTGCCGGCCGTCGGCACCGCGCCCGCGGTGTTCTCCTCGTTCAGCCCCTATCCCGGGGACCGGTCCGGCGTCGCGCTCAGCACCGGCTTTGTCGACTTCACCACCGGGCGGCAGAGCGTCGTGACGGCGCCCGGCCCCGGTGTGCCCTCCACGGTGAAGGTGTTCGTCTTCCCACTGCTGGCCGCGCTCGAAGGGGTCTCCACCGGCCATAGCCACGCTCACGGCAAGGCGGAACCCGCCCAGCCGATGCTGACCACCGAGTTCAAGCCCTTCGGCGACGGCTATCGCGGCGGCGTGTCGCTCGCCACCGGCTGGCTGGCCGGCGTATTGGGCGGCGCCGAGCGCATCGTCGTCGGCCAGCTCGATGGCGGCCGGGTGAAGGTGTTCTCCAGCGGCTCGGCGCTGGATGGCGGGCCGTCCATGTATCTCCACAGCGCCACGGCGCATCCGGGCGCGAGCTTTACGGAGATGGCCTCGTTCGCTCCCTTCGGCGAGGATGCCCGCGGCGTCGACGTCGCCACCACCAGCACGACCGAGGGAGCGGACCTGCTGGTCAGCCCGCTTCTGTCCGATGGCACGGGAATGGTCCGCCGATTTGAATTCAACAGGGCGGGCGAGGCTGCGACATCGCTTGCCGCGCGCCTCATCGGCGAGGTCGCCGTGGGAGCCAGCGGCCGCATAAGCCTCGGTGGCGATTGAGCTTCCCCTGAAGCGAAACGGTCGGTTCGCCGCCACCGCTCTCCCGACCGCGTCTCGACGACGTCGGGCGTGATCGGGCTGCGTGCCCGATCTCCTGCTGCGGGTGCCTCCATTTCCTGGAAGGCGACGATGATGGATGGCGACGCCCGGACATCCACGGTAGCCGCTTCCGATTTCATGGCATCGAGCGCCGTACAGTCGGCATGTGCCGACGCGCATCCCTGCATGGGCCACGCACCGCGATGATCGGCGGGGCGGTGGCCTGCGCGGCCGTGCGTTGCCGGCCGTGCTGATCGGCCGTCCTGGCCGGACACGACGCGACTCCCCTGATCGCTTGAGCAAGCGCATTGGTTCGGTCGTTTGTTGGCTGGAAGGATAGATATAGAAGATGTTTTGCGAATGAATAGGCAACAGATCGCGGTACAATTTAGAATGAAAACAATTAAATAGAAGCCATCGTGCTGTCGATTCAGACTATGAGATGTTGCGTACGACGATCACGATAACGTATTTGTTCTATGGGAGACGCGAAATACTTTACCTTACGTTAGAATATGGATTCTGGAATGCGAATTTGCCTTTCGTTCCGTTCCGCCGCATGGCTTGCGCTGGCGCCGACATTGCTGCTGACCCCCTCCCTGGCCATAGCTCAGTCGGGCAGCGAAAACTCCGTGACGCTGGATACGATCGAGGTTACCGGGGACGGACAGAAAAAGACGGAAGGCTATGTCGCCCACAGCAGCACGGCTGCCACCAAAACCGATGCGCCGATCGAGACGACGCCGATTTCGATCTCCGTGGTCACCAGCGACCAGATCGAGGCGCAGGGATCGCAGACCGTGCAGGAGGCGTTGCGCTACGAGGTCGGCGTCGTCTCCGATGCGCGGCCCGGCAACCGCTACGACAGCATCATCATGCGCGGCTTCGGCGGCTTTGGCGGCAATGCCAATTACGTGCAGTTCTGGGACGGCCTGCGGCTGTTCAAGGGGCTGAATTATGCGGTGCCCAGCATCGACCTCTATCTCCTGCAGAGCATAGATATCGTCCGCGGACCCATGTCGACGATCTATGGCCAGACCAATCCGGGCGGCAGCATCGATCTCGTCAGCAAATGGCCGGATGCGGACGCCAGGAACGAGATCATCGCCGGCATCGGCAGCTATGGAGAGGCGGAACTTGGCGTCGACCTGAACGGCAAGCTGTCGTCGGACGGTTCATCGCTCTACCGTCTCATCGCGCTGGGACGGCGCACCGACAGCGAGGTCGACGGTTCGGAGGGGGAGCGCATCCTCGTCGCGCCGATGGTGTCCTTCAAGCCGACGGACAATACCCGGATCGAGCTCCAGGCCACATACGAGCGCGATCCCGACAGCTATTATTCGACCTGGCTGCCGGCCCTGGGTACGTTGCAGACCAACCCGAACGGCCAGATCCCGCGCAATTTCTCGCCCAATGAGAGCCCCTATTCCGGCTTCGACCGAACCCAGTGGAGCCTCGGCTACCGCATCGAGCATGACGTCGATGCGATCTGGACCTTGCGGCAGAATTTCCGCTTCATGTCGCTCGACACCGATTTCAAGGCGCTGTCCGCCCTGGCGACGGCGAGCGTCTGGGCGTCGGCCGCCGCATGCCAGGGCCAATCCTATCTCTGCATGGGCCTCTCGCCCTCGCGCTACATCGAATCCCTTGAAGGCATCACCCTCGACAACCAGGCGCAGGCGAGCTTCTCCACCGGCGCGCTGGACCACACGATGCTGTTCGGCGTGGATCTGCAGCGCTACGACGCCGATGCCACCTATGGCACCGGCAGCACGGTCTATGTCGACTATCTGTCTCCGGCATGGACCAGCATAGCTTCGCCGAAGCTGACCACCAGCCAGACCGCCGACCGTACGCAGCTGGGCGGCTATGCGCAGGATCAGATCACCTATGGCAACTGGCACGCGCTGCTCGGCATACGCGAGGATTACCTGACCGGCGACACCACCACCGAGACGCTGGCGAGCGGCAGTAAGGTGAGCTATTCGAGCGATGATACCGCCTTCACCTATCGTGGCGGGCTGCTCTACCAGTTCGACAGCGGCATCGCCCCGTATGTCAGCTATGCGACGTCGTTCGATCCGGTGATGGGAACCGGCTATGGCGGCGTTCCCTTCGAACCCACCACCGCCAGGCAATTCGAGGCCGGCGTCAAATACCAGCCGACCACCTTCAATGGCCTGTTCACCGCCTCCTATTACGACCTGACCCAGCAGAACGTGCTGACGACCGACACCCAGCACACCAGCACCAATACCGCCGTCACCCTGTGCAGCAGCGCGACCTGCCAGATCCAGACGGGCGAGGTCGAATCCCACGGCTTCGAGTTTTCGGGCAAGGCCGAAGTGCTGCCGGGGCTCAATGTCATGGTGTCCTACGCCTATACCGACGCCGAGGTCACCCAGAGCAACGTGGCCGGTGTCCAAGGCAAGGTGCCGGTCGGCGTGCCGCGCAATGCGGCGTCCGCCTGGGTCGATTACACCTGGAGCGCCGGGCAGCTTTCGGGCCTCACGCTCGGCGGTGGGGCGCGCTATATCGGCGAGACCTATGGAGACCAGACGAACACGGCCGCGATGATCGTGCCGGACCGGGTGTTGTTCGACGCCGCCCTCCACTACGATTTCGGCGGTACGCCGGGCGCCGGCGATGGATGGCGCTTCTCGCTGACCGGCCTCAATCTCGCGGACAAGTATTACGTGTCCGCCTGCGCCTCCGCCTATCAATGCTTCGTCGGCGCTGGTCGCAGCGTGCTCGCGACGCTGGCCTATCACTGGTGACCCTTGCGTGGATCTCCTCCGGCGCCGCCCGCTCGATGGGGGGCTAGTTGCTGCCGTAGCGCGCCGCGATGTCGCGGGAGAGGCGGGCGCCTGCCTCCAGATAGCGCTGCGCGGCAAGCTCCGCCGAGGGCGTGCAGCTGCGATAGACCTGCTTGTAGCTCTCATAGCCGCGATTGAAGGCGGCGATCAGCAAGCCGCGGCGCTCCTCGGAAGGCTGCTCGGCTTCGATCAGCCCCTGCATCTCGTCGCGCCAGCGGCCGGCATCGGGGGCACCGCAGATCGGCCGGATATAATGCAGCGCGCCCAGCATCTCGGCGAGCCGCAGCATGTCGGCCTCATAGGGCGGGGCGCCGCCCTGCGTCGTCTTGCCCGGCGCGGGCGCGGCCGGCGCGGCGGGCGCGGCGGGCGCGGCCTTGCCGGAGG
>NZ_JBXASN010000018.1:0-126758 GCF_058809335.1 Ancylobacter sp. GW821-FHT10E12
CTCGCCGATGTCGGGGTTTCAGTGGAGCGCCAAACCCGCCGTCAGCGGCGCGCCCCGTCGATGGGCCGGTTTATAGGGGGAGCTTCCGGACCTGTCAACAAGGTCGTTTCAGAAAAAATGACAGGGCGACGACGATCGGGCCTCCGGCGGGTCGCTCGGGAAGAAAGGCTGACCTTTCAATCGGTTAGCCCTCCTGACCTATCCACAGCCCTGTGGATAGGTCGAAAATCGGTCGCAAATTCAGTGGTCGGACAGCACCACGTCGTCGGACCATTCGCCCGCGACTTCCTTGACGATCGCCTGGCCGCAAACGACCCGGCCCTTGAGCGGATCGAAGGTCAGCGTCGGGTTCCCGGAAAGCTGCCAGCCCTTGTTCAGCGCCGCCGAGACGCGCTTGCAGAAGGACACGTCGTCGACCCCGGTGAGATAGCGGTAGAGCTTCATCGTCTGCGTCACGCTCATGGATAGGTTCCTGTCGAAATAGGTTCAGCCGCGCGCGGCGACCGCCTCGGCCAGCGCCACGGTCCTGCGGGCAATGTCGGCATGCATGCGCTCATACATGCGCCCGTCGATCTGCAGCACGCCGGTACCGGCATTCTCCGGCAGATCGAACATCGCGATCAACGCCCGCGCCGTCGCCACCTCGTCCGGCGGCGGGGTGAAGGCGGCGTTGCAGGGAGCGAGCTGCGTCGGGTGGATCAGCGTCTTGCCGTCGAACCCCATCTCGGCCGCCTCGCGGCATTCCCGCGCCAAGCCGCCGAGATCGCGGAAATCGTTCCACACCCCGTCCAGCACCTCGATGCCGGCCGCCCGCGCCGCCAGCACGCACATGGACAGCCATGCCTGCATCGGCGCCCGGCCGGGCAGGATGCGCGCGCCGGTCTCCTTCGACAGGTCGTTGGTGCCGAGCACCAGCACCGCCAGCCGGCTGAGCGGATCGCGCGCGGCGGCGGCGATCGGTCCGACATCGAGCACCGCCTGCGGCGTCTCGATCATCGCCCACAGCTTGAGCGAGGAAGGGGCGCCCAGCGCATCGAGCTTGGCGCCGATCACCCGCAGGGTCTCGGCCGCCGCGATCTTCGGGATCAGCAGCGCATCCGGGCCGCTGCCGGCGGCCGACGCCGCGGCGAAGCGGGCGAGGTCGGCCTCGAACCACGGCGTGTCGGCACCGTTCACCCGCACCACCACCTCGCGATGACCATAGCCGCCCTCATGCAGCGCGCCGGCCACCTGGTCGCGCGCCTGCGCCTTGGCGTCGGGCGCCACGGCGTCCTCGAGATCGATGATGATGCCGTCGGCGGACAGGCTGCGCGCCTTGTCGAGCGCGCGGGCATTGGCGCCGGGCATGTAGAGCACGCTGCGGCGGGGACGGACGGGAGGGGACATGATTCGCTCGGCTAGGTTGGCAAGGTCGCGGTTCGAGCCTATCCCGGCAGGCGGCGACAAACCAACCGCGCCGGCAGGTCTTTTCGCCTCGTGCGGCTCCGCAGCTTTCTTGCGCGAGGCACGGGCGCCGCGCAACGTTTTATCGGGGTGAAGGGCATGGCAGCCGAGGAAAGCTTCGACGTCGTGATCGTCGGCGGCGCGATCATGGGGGCGATGACCGCCTATTTTCTCACGCGCGACCCGGCCTTCACCGGCACGGTCGCGGTGATCGAGCGCGACGCCAGCTTCGCGCAATCCTCGACCACGCTGTCGGCCGCCTCGCTGCGCCAGCAGTTCTCCATCCCCGAGAATATCCGCATGTCGCTGTTCGGGCTGGACTTCCTGCGCTCGGCGAAGGAGCGGTTCGGGGTGGAGACGGATCTTGCCTGGCACGAGGGCGGCTATCTCATCCTCGCCAGCGAGCAGGGCCTGCCGCTGCTCGCTGCCAATCACGCGGTGCAGAAGGCCGAAGGCGCCGATATCGACCTGATGGCGCCCGACGCGCTCAAGGCCGCCTTTCCCTGGCTGAATGTCGAGGGGCTGGCCGCCGGCGCCTATGGCCGCTCCGGCGAGGGCTGGTTCGACGCCCATGCGCTGCTCGGCTGCGTGCGCAGGGCGGCGAGGGCGCAGGGCGCGCATCTGATCGCCGGCGAGGTGGTGGAGATCGCGCGCGAGGGCGGGCGCGTCGCGGGCGTCACGTTGGCCGACGGGCGGCGAATCGCCTGCGGCTGCCTCGTCAACGCCGCCGGACCGCGCGCCGGGCGCGTCGCCGGCATGGCGGGCATCGCGCTGCCGGTCGAGGGACGGAAGCGCTGCGTCTATGTCCTGCACTGCCGCAGCGAGCTGGCGCGCCTGCCGCTGCTGGTCGACCCCAGCGGCTTCTATATCCGCCCGGAAGGCGCCTACCAGATTTGCGGCGCCCCGCCGCCGGAAGACCAGGACCCGGATGCCGACGGCGATTTCGAGGTCGACTGGGCGCTGTTCGAGCAGGAGATCTGGCCGAACCTCGCCTTCCGCATCCCGGCGATGGAAGAGGTGAAGCTGGTGCGCGCCTGGGCCGGCCATTACGAGATGAACCTGCTCGACCACAATGCGGTGATCGGCCCGCACCCCGAGGTGGCGAACTTCTTTTTCCTGAACGGCTTCTCCGGCCACGGCCTGCAGCAGGCGCCCGCCGCCGGCCGCGCCATCGCCGAATGGATCGTGCATGGCCGCTCCCTCTCGCTCGACCTCGGCGTGTTCGGCTATGAGCGCATCCTCGCCGGCCGCCCGCATGCCGAATTGAACATCATCTGAACGTGGAACCGATTCGCGTCGCCGGCGTCGACGGCTGCCGCCGCCTTCCCGATGGATCCGGCGGCTGGGTCGCCGTCCTCATCGAGCCCGGCGGCGCGATGACCGCCGAGCGCCTGACCCGGCTCGACGAGCTGTTCGACCGGCCGCACCCGCCCGCGATCGTCGCCGTCGACATGCCGATCGGCCTGCCGGGGTCGGTCGGGCCGAAGGGTCGCGCGCCGGAGCGGCTGGTGCGCCCCAGGCTGGGCGGGCGGCAGTCGAGCGTGTTCTCGATCCCCTCCCGCGCCGCCGTCCATGCCGCGCTGGATGAAGCCGTCGCCGAAGACCAGCGCTATCGGCATGCCTGCACTGTCGCCCGCGCAACCTCGGATCCGCCGCGAGCCATCGCCAGGCAGGCCTTCCACATCTTCCCGAAGATCGTCGAGATCGACCGCCTGCTGCGCGGGCATCCCGCCCTCGCCCGGCGCATCCATGAATGCCACCCGGAGGTTAGCTTCTGGGCGATGAACGGCGAGCACCCGCTCGATATCGCCAAGAAGGTGAGGCACGCTCCGCACAAGCCGGGCCTCGCGCTGCGGCGGCGACTGCTTGAGGCGCAAGGCTTCGGCGAGGCGGTGCTCTCACCGGCCCGCGCCCGCGCCTTGCACGTCGGCGAGGATGACCTTATCGACGCCTGCGCCGCCGCCTGGACGGCCCGGCGCATCGCCGGCGGCACCGCCATCGGCTTCCCGCCGGTGCCCGAGCGCGACGACGAGGGCCTGCCCATGTGGATCCAGGCTTAATAGTCCACAAAATCTGTAAAATACTAATAACACACACGTCGCATGTGCATTAATTAATTTTGCACGTTCTAAATTCGTGTTATGTAGTGGCTACGCACTAAATACAGGGAATTGCCGGAAATGGCCGCGCCGCAGCAGCAGAAATTGAAGGTCAACGGGCCCGTCGCCGTCACCGCCAACCGTCTCACCGACGGCGCCGTGGTGTGGCGCACCGCCCGTGCCGACTGGTCGACGCAGCTTGCCGACGCCGCGATCGTCACCACCGCGCCGGAGGCGATCGCACTGCTGGAGGCCGCCCACAAGCGCGATACCGATGCCGTCGGCGCCTATGTCGCCCCGGTGGTGATCGCCGAGGACGGCGCCGTGCTTCCCGGCAATCTGCGCGAGCGCATCCGCGTCGCGGGCCCCACTTTCGAGCTGCCCACCTTCGAGCTGCCTGCGGCCTGAGCCGCGTCTTTCGACCGAAACGAGCATCATGTACGTCTACGACGAATTCGACCGCGCCTTCCTCGCCGAACGGGTCGCCGATTTCCGCGACCAGGTCGAGCGCCGCCTGTCGGGCGCGCTGACCGAGGACGAGTTCAAGCCGCTGCGGCTGATGAACGGCGTCTATCTCCAGCTTCACGCCTATATGCTGCGCGTCGCCATCCCCTATGGCACGCTGTCGTCGGACCAGCTGCGCCGCATGGCGCATGTCGCCCGCGTCTATGACCGCGGCTACGGCCATTTCACCACCCGCCAGAACATCCAGTTCAACTGGATCAAGCTGGAGGACCTGCCGCAGGCCATGGCTGATCTCGCCGAGGTCGGCGTGCACGGCATCCAGACCTCGGGCAATTGCATCCGCAACGTCACCACCGACCAGTGGGCCGGGGCGACGCCGGAAGAGTGCGAAGACCCCCGCATCTGGGCGGAGATCCTGCGCCAGTACTCCACCTTCCACCCGGAATTCACCTACCTGCCGCGCAAGTTCAAGATCGCCATCACCGCAGCGGCGCATGACCGTGCCGCCACCAAGGTGCACGATGTCGGCCTGCGCCTGCATCGCAACGAAGCCGGCGAGCTCGGCTTCGAGGTGCTGGTCGGCGGCGGCCTCGGCCGCACGCCCTTCGTCGGCAAGAGCATCCGCCCGTTCCTGCCGGTGCGGCACCTGCTCAGCTACATCGAAGCGATCATGCGCGTGTACAATCAGTTCGGCCGGCGCGACAACATCTACAAGGCGCGCATCAAGATCCTGGTGCACGAGATCGGCGCCGAGGCGTTCTCGCAGGCGGTCGAGGCCGAGTGGGCCAATATCCGCGACGGCGCGCTGAAGCTCACCGACGAGATCATCGACGATATCCGCGCCCGCTTCGTCTATCCCCGCTTCGAGAAGGTCGCCGACGAGCCGGCGGAGCTGAAGGCGGCGCTCGCCGACCCGCGCTTCGCCACCTGGTACCGCAATTCGGTGCACCGGCATAAGGCGCCCGGCTATTCCATCGTCACCATCTCGCTGAAGCCGGTGGGCGGCCCGCCCGGCGACGCCACCGCCGAGCAGATGGACCTCGTCGCCGACCTCGCCGACGCCTACGCCTTCGGCGAGATCCGCGTCGGCCACGAGCAGAATCTCTGCCTGCCCAACGTGGCGCAGCGCGACCTGCCGGAGCTGTGGCGCCAGCTGGACGCGGCCGGGCTTTCCACCCCGAACATCAACCTGGTCAGCGACATCATCGCCTGCCCGGGGCTGGATTATTGCGCGCTGGCCAATGCCCGCGCCATCCCGGTGGCGCAGGAGATCTCCAAGCGCTTCGCCGATCTCGACCGCGCCCGCGGCGTCGGCCGGCTGCACATCAACATTTCCGGCTGCATCAATGCCTGCGGCCACCACCATGTCGGCCATATCGGCATTCTCGGCGTCGAGAAGAACGGCCAGGAATTCTACCAGATCACCCTCGGCGGGCGCGCCGACGAGCAGGCCCAGCTGGGCACGCTGCTCGGCCCGGCCGTCTCCTACGAGCAGGTTCCCGGCCTGATCGAGGACATCGTCGATTCCTATCTCGAGCTGCGCAGCTCCCCCGCGGAACTGTTCGTCGACACCGTCGCCCGCCTCGGCGTCGAACCCTTCAAGGAACGCGTCTATGCCTCTCATTGAAAACGGCAAGCCCGCCTCCGACCGCTTCATCCGCGTCGCCGACGACGAGGCGCTGCCGGAAGGCCGCCCGGTGCTGCTGAGCCTCGACCGCTATCTCGTGGAAGCCGAGGCGCTGCACGCCGCCGGCACCCCGGTCGGGATCGTGTGGCCGAACAACAGGCCGGTCGCCGAGATCGCGCCCTACCTGCCGCACCTGGCGCTGATCGCGCTCAACTTCCCGACCTTCCGCGACGGGCGCGCCTACAGCCAGGCCCGCATCCTGCGCGAGCGGCTGGGCTGGCGCGGGCCGCTGCGCGCGGTCGGCAACGTGCTGCGCGACCAGTTCCTCATCATGTCGCGCTCCGGCTTCGACCAGATCGTGCCGTCCAAGGCCGCCGATTTCGAAGCCTTCGACGCCGCCATTCACAGCTACACCGTGTTCTACCAGCCGACCGGCGACGGGCGCAAAAGCCTGCTGCGCGCGCGGCTGGGCCGTTCGGCGACGCGGGAGCGGGAGGAGGCCGCATGACGTCCGCCCTGCGTTCCGACTTCGCCCTCTGCGCCGAGGGCCTCGCCCCGCTCGACGAGGTGGAGGAGATCGCCCGTACCCTCGAGGGCGCCTCGCCGACCGAGATCATCGCCGCCGCCCAGACCATCATCGGGCGCGACCGGCTGTGCCTCGTCTCGTCCTTCGGCACCGAATCCGCCGTGCTGCTCGCCTTCGCGGCGCAGGTCGACCGCGACATCCCGGTGGTGTTCCTCGATACCGGCTGGCTGTTCGAGGAGACGCTGGCCTATCGCGACACGCTCCAGGCCCAGCTCGGCCTCACCGATATCCGCTCGATCCACCCGGATGCCGACCGGCTGTCCTTGCAGGATCCCGGCAACGACCTGTGGTATTCGGACCCCGATGCCTGCTGCCGCATCCGCAAGGTCGAGCCGCTGGCGAGGTCGCTGTCCGGCTTCTGCGGCTGGTTGAACGGGCGCAAGCGCTACCAGGGCGGCGCCCGCGTCGCCATCCCCGTCGCCGAGCGCGACGGCGCGCGGCTGAAGTTCAACCCGCTCGCCAGCCTCGATCGCGCCGACGTCGAGGCCGCGCATGCGCGCTTCAACCTGCCGGCGCATCCGCTGGCGGCCAAGGGTTTCCCCTCGGTCGGCTGCCTGCCCTGCACCAGCCGCGTCGCGCCGGGCGAGGACCAGCGCGCCGGTCGCTGGCGCGGCCGCGCCAAGACCGAGTGCGGCATCCACACCCTGGTTTCCTCTCACTGAGTTCCTCCCGCGACGGCCTTCGTTCCCACGCAAGGCCAGGCGAAACTCGACGGCGCGCCCTAATTACAGGGGTGCGCCGTTTTTGTTTCTAATTTTCTATATTTTCTGTATTTTTATAGTTGACCGGTTCCAGCTCTCGTGGAACGCTCCCTGGAGTTGCAGAAACGGCCATCCGGCGCCGTTGGGAGAGAACGACCATGTCCTTGCGCTTCAAACATCTCGCGGCGGCCGGCGTCGTCGCTGCACTGATCGCCCCGCTCGCCGCGCCGGCTCCGGTCCGCGCCGCCGACATCACCCTGCTCAACGTGTCCTACGACCCGACACGCGAGTTCTACGCGCAGTTCAACAAGCTCTTTGCCGAGAAGCTGAAGGCCGAGAGCGGCAAGACCGTCGAGATCAAGCAGTCGCATGGCGGCTCCGGCAAGCAGGCCCGCTCGGTGATCGACGGGCTGGAGGCCGACGTGGTGACGCTGGCGCTCGCCTATGACATCGACGCCATCTCCGACAAGGGCTTCCTCGCCAAGGACTGGCAGGCGCGCCTGCCCGACAATTCCTCGCCCTACACCTCGACCATCGTGTTCCTGGTGCGCAAGGGCAACCCGAAGGGCATCAAGGACTGGGACGACCTGGTGAAGCCGGGCGTGCAGGTCATCACCCCCAATCCGAAGACCTCCGGCGGCGCCCGCTGGAACTACCTCGCCGGCTGGGCCTATGCGCTGAAGAAATACGGCTCCGAGGACAAGGCGAAGGCCTATCTCGCCTCGCTGTTCAAGAACGTGCCGGTGCTCGATACCGGCGCGCGCGGCTCCACCGTCACCTTCACCGAGCGCGGCGTCGGCGACGTGCTGCTGGCCTGGGAGAACGAGGCCTTCCTGTCGAAGAAGGAATTCGGCGACGACAAGTTCGACATCGTCGTGCCCTCGCTCTCCATCCTCGCCGAGCCGCCGGTCACGGTGGTCGACAAGGTGGTGGACCGCAAGGGCACCCGCGCGACCGCCGAGAGCTACCTGAAGCTCCTCTACAGCAAGGAAGGCCAGAAGCTCGCCGCGGAGAATTTCTACCGCCCGCGCGACCCGGAAATCGCCGCGCAATACGCCAAGGTGTTCCCGAAGGTCGACCTCGTCACCATCGACGATCCGCAGTTCGGCGGCTGGCGCAAGGCGCAGAAGACGCATTTCGACGATGGCGGCGTCTTCGACCAGATCTACGCCAACTGAGCCCTCCGGCGGGCGGGCCGCGACCCGCCTCGCCGCCCCTTCCATCGAAAGCTTCACGCCGGACCTTTCTCAAGGCCCGGCGTTGCTCTTATGATGCCCGCCGCGGGGAGCGGATACGTGACGGACACAGTAGCGAGTACAGCGACGGCAGCGGCGCGCCAGCGCGGCGTGATTCCGGGATTCGGCCTGACGATGGGGCTGACCATCCTGTGGCTCTCGCTCATCGTCCTCATCCCGCTCGCCGGGCTGTTCCTGAAGACGGCGGAGCTGACGCCGCAGCGCATCTTCGCCATCCTCTCCGCCACCCGCACGCTGAACGCGCTGAAGATCTCCTTCGGCCTGTCGCTGATCGCCGCCGCGGTCAATCTGGTGCTCGGTGCCGTCGTGGTCTGGGCGCTGGTGCGCTACGATTTTCCCGGCCGGCGGCTGCTCGACGCGCTGGTCGACATCCCCTTCGCCCTCCCCACCGCGGTGGCCGGCATCGCGCTGACCACGCTCTATGCCGAGAACGGCTGGCTCGGCTCGCTGCTGGTGCCGTTCGGCGTCAAGGTGTCCTTCACCCCGCTCGGCATCCTGGTGGCGCTCATCTTCATCGGCCTGCCCTTCGTGGTGCGCACGGTGCAGCCGGTGCTGGAGGACCTCGACCATGAGTTGGAGGAGGCCGCCGCCACGCTCGGCGCCAGCCGCTTCACCACGATACGCCGGGTGGTGCTGCCCACCGTGCTGCCGGCCTTCCTCACCGGCTTCGCCCTCGCCTTCGCCCGCGCGGTCGGCGAGTACGGCTCGGTGATCTTCATCGCCGGCAACCTGCCCAACGTGTCGGAAATCGCCCCGCTCCTCATCGTCATCCGGCTCGAGGAGTTCCGCTACGCCGACGCCACCACCATCGCCGCCACCATGCTGGTGGCCTCCTTCGCGCTGCTCTTCGTCATCAACGGCCTGCAGCGCTGGTCGCAGACCCGCACCGGGAGGCTCGGATGAGGCCGGAACCGGTCCGCAGCGAGACGCCGGCGGTCCGGTGGACCGTCATCGCGGTGGCGACGCTGTTCATCGGCGTGTTCATCGTGCTGCCGCTGATCAACGTCTTCGCCCAGGCCTTCGCGAAGGGCTGGGAGGCCTATGCCACCGCCCTGGTCGAGCCCGACGCGCTCGCCGCCATCGAGCTGACGCTGATCGTCTCCGCCATCTCGATCACCGCCAATACAGTGATGGGTCTCGTCATGGCCTGGGCGATCACCAAGTTCAGCTTCCCCGGCAAGAGCTTCCTCATCACCCTGATCGACCTGCCCTTCTCGGTGTCGCCGGTGGTGGCCGGCCTCGTCTTCGTGCTGCTGTTCGGCGCCCAGGGCTATTTCGGCCCGTGGCTGATCGAGAACGGCTGGAAGATCATCTTCGCCTGGCCGGGTATCGCGCTCGCCACCATCTTCGTCACCTTCCCCTTCGTGGCGCGCGAGCTGATCCCGCTGATGCAGGAGCAGGGCACCAGCGAGGAGGAGGCGGCGGTGACGCTCGGCGCCTCGGGCTGGCGGGTGTTCTCCCGCGTCACCCTGCCCAACATCAAATGGGCGCTGCTCTACGGCATCCTGCTGTGCAATGCCCGCGCCATGGGCGAGTTCGGCGCCGTCTCGGTGGTGTCGGGCCATGTGCGCGGCGAGACCAACACCATCCCGCTGCAGGTCGAGATCCTCTACAACGAGTACCAGTTCCAGGCGTCCTTCGCGGTCGCCTCGCTGCTGGCCTTCCTCGCCATCGTCACCCTGTTCGCCAAGACGGTGCTGGAAAGCCGCGTCCACTCCCGCCGCCAGCGCGGCGGGCAGTGAGCCAGGCCTCTGCCGCCAGCGCGGCGGGCAGTGAAGACGCGGCGAAGCGGACAGGCGGGTGCATGCTTCGAGACGCGGGGCCGTGCCCCGCTCCTCAGCATGACGGGGTTGCCATGTGGCGGCCGGCTCTTTCCGCCCTCGTCATCCTGAGGCGCCCGGCACCGCCGGGCCTCGAAGGACGCAGCACGTCCGCCCCAAAAGCATCGCCCCCCAGGCACCACCCCGAAGCACCGCCCCGAAGCCTCGTCCTCAGAACAGGTAGATCGCCCCGATGAAGCCGGCGACGATCACCACGGCGGCGATGGCGGTAACGAGGCCCAGCCGCTCCTCGATGAAGCTGCGCGCCGACGGCCCGATCCAGTACAGCAGGCCCGCCACCAGGAAGAACCGCATCCCGCGGGTGATCACCGACAGCACGACGAACCAGAACAGGCTGTAATGCGCGAAGCCGGAGGTGATGGTCACCACCTTGTAGGGGATCGGCGTCAGCCCCTTGATCAGGATGATCCAGTGCCCGTATTCGGCATAGGCCTTGGCGAAGGCGTCGACCTTGCCGCCATAGCCGTAGAGCTGGATCAGGAACAGGCCGACGGTGTCGTAGAGCAGCAGGCCGATCGCATAGCCGACCAGGCCGCCCAGCACCGAGGCCAGCGTGCACACGAAGGCATACCACCACGCCTTGTCCGGGCGGGCGACGCACATCGGCACCAGCATGATGTCGGGCGGCACCGGGAAGAACGAGCTTTCCGCCGCCGAGACGCCGGCAAGCATCCAGGTCGCCGAGGGACGCTCGGCCAGATCGATGACCCATTGATAGAGGCGGCGCAGCATGCGGGCTCCGGCAGCACCGGCGCGGCTCCGCTCGGGGCCGGCCTGGGAACGGGGACCTCGCCTCAGCCCGGCCGGCGGCGCGGGCGTGGTGCCGGCGGCGGGCCGGCGAGCGCGGCGGCGCCCGGCGCGGCGTCGGCCGTCGCATCCTCGCCCGCATCGCCGGCATGCGCCGCGACGATGTCGGAGAGCACCGGATAGCCGGAATGGCCGGCGCTGTCACGGTTGCGCAGCGGCAATTGGTCGGCGTCGCCCCATCCGCCCGCCTTTGCCCGCTTGCCCGGCTTGGGCAGCTTCTCGGCCATGCCCAGCATCTGCTCGCGCCGGCGCATCTCCGCCCACACGTCCTCGGGCGCGATGCCGAGATCGACCCAGAGCACTACCAGGTTGTAGAGAAGGTCGGCGCTCTCGCGCACCACGCCCGGCGCATCGCCGACCGCGCCGTCCAGCGCCACCTCCACCGCTTCCTCCGCCACTTTCTTGGCGATGAAGGAGCGCCCGCGGGCGAACAGCTTGGCCGTGCGCGGCGAGGGAAGATGTCCCCTGCGCGTCGCGCTCACGGCCTCGTGAAGACGGCGGATCGAATCGGTCATTTCCTCGATATTAACGCAGCGGCGATGAAGATTGCATGGCGGCCGCAAAGCGTGACCCTGCAGGCCGCGACTGCCCGATTCCCGCCGTTTCGCACCGGCAGGATGCCGCTTCCCGCCCGCCGCCGCGCCCGCGCCTTTTGATCCCGGACGACGGACGGGGTATGGAAGGGCGCTTCGGACCTTTCCTCGCCAGCAAAACGGATCGCGCCGCGTGTTGAACCTCTTCTCCCGCCGCACCCGCATCCCGTCGCTCGCGCTTGCCGGCATCCTGGCCGCGCTGGCGCCGTGGGTCGCCTCCTCGGCGGCGCAGGCGACGCCCTCGCTGGTGGTCGAGGTCGAGAGCGGCAAGGTGCTGCTGGCCGAGGAGGCCACCAAGCCGTGGTATCCGGCCTCGATCACCAAGCTGATGACCGCCTATGTCACCTTCCAGGCCCTGCGCGCCGGCCGGCTGACGCCGCAGACCCTCATCACCGTCTCGGCGAATGCCGCCTCGCAGCAGCCCTCCAAGATGGGCTTCGTGCCGGGCACGCAGGTCACCGTCGACAACGCGCTGAAGATGATGCTGGTGAAGTCGGCCAACGACATCGCCGTCGTCCTCGCCGAGGGCGTTGGCGGCTCGGTGCCGGCCTTCGTCGGGGAGATGAACCAGGCCGCCCGCGAGCTCGGCATGACCGGCTCGCATTTCGCCAATCCGAACGGCCTGCCCGATCCCGACAACGTCACCACCGCGCGCGACCTCGCCGTGCTCGCCCGCGCCCTGCTGCTGGAATATCCCGAATACGATGAGATGTTTCGCATCCCGGCGATGAAGATCGGCCCGGCGGTGATCCGCAGCTACAACAAGCTGATCGACCGCTATCCCGGCGCCGACGGCATGAAGACCGGCTTCATCTGCGCCTCCGGCTTCAACCTGGTGGCGAGCGCCCATCGCGGCGACAAGCGGCTGATCGCGGTGGTGCTCGGCACCAATTCCGGCAAGGACCGCACCGAGCAGGCGGCGCTGCTGCTGGAGAAGGGCTTCAACCATTCCTGGCAGATCTTCGGCGCCGTCGCCCCGACGCTGGATTCGCTGCGCAACGAGGGCGGGCCGCCCGCCGACATGCGGGCGCAGGTCTGCGGCGGCAAGCGCAAGAACACCGCCTCGGAGGCCGACGACGACAGCGGCCCGGCGCCGACCGGCTTCGTCGCCGCCGGCATGGCCGGCCTCGGCGACAAGGTGACCGGCGCCAGCCTGCTGCAGAAGCTGCCGCCCTCGATGACGCCGGTCGAGGTGTTCGTCGGCCCCTATCCCAGCGCCGAGGCGCTTGCCGCCGCCTATCCGCCGCCGCCGGAGAAGAAGGCCCCGGCCAAGGACAAGAAGATCATCGGCGCCAAGCAGGTCGCCATTCCCGTCTCCCCGGCCAAGCCCGCGAAACCCGCGGCCAAGCCGCCGGCGGGTGCGTCAGCGACCGCCTCCGCCGATCCTGCCACCGCGACCGATCCCGCCGACCCGGCCGCCGCGCCGAAGCCGGCGACCGCCAAACCTGCGGCCAAGCCCGCCGCGAAACCGGCCGGCACCACCGCCTCGGCGGCCAAGCCCACGGCTAAGCCGGCCGCCAAGCCCGCCGCCAAGAAGCCGGCGGCCCCGTCGGCGGCGCAGCCGACCATCATCTATGCCCCGGTGCCGATGCCCAATCCCGTCCCGGCGCCGCAATAGGCCGGGCGGAGCACATCATGAACGACCAGCCGCGACGGCCGCCGGAGCCGATACCGGTCACGCTGCTCACCGGCTTCCTGGGCGCCGGCAAGACCACGCTGCTCAACCGGCTGCTGTCCGATCCCGGCCTCACCGACACCGCCGTGCTGATCAACGAGTTCGGCGAGATCGGGCTCGACCATCTGCTGGTGCAGCATTTCGACGATTCCACCGTGCTGCTCGCCTCCGGCTGCCTGTGCTGCACGGTGCGCGGCGACCTGGTCGAGGGGCTGGAGCATCTGCTGCGCCGCATGGATAACGGCGCCATCCCGCCGTTCCGGCGGGTGATGATCGAGACCACCGGCCTCGCCGACCCGGCGCCGATCCTGCACGTGCTGATGATGCACCCCTATCTCGTCCTGCGCTTCCGCCTCGACGGGGTGGTGAGCGTGATCGACGCGGTGAACGGCCTCGCGACGCTGGACGCCCACCCGGAAGCGGTGCGGCAGGCGGCGATCGCCGACCGCATCGTGCTCACCAAGACCGATCTCCTGGATACACCGGAGCGCGAAGCCGGCTTCCGCGCCCTCAATGAGCGGCTCGACGCCCTCGCCCCCGGCGCGGTGCGCCTCGACGCGGCGAAGGGCGAGGCGACACCGGCGGCGCTGCTCGATGCCGGGCTCTACAATCCGGCGGCGAAGATCCCCGACGTGGCCAACTGGCTGCGGGCCGAAGCGATCGACGCGGCGGAGGCGGCGCAGCGCGGGCACCGGCACGACGCCAACCGGCATGACGACCGCATCCGCGCCTTCACCGTCGCCACCGAGGCGGCGGTGCCGGCGGCGGCGCTCGACATGTTCCTGGAGCTGGTGCGCGGCATGCACGGCGACAAGCTCCTGCGCCTCAAGGGCATCGTGAAGCTCGCCGAGGACCCGGAGCACCCGCTGGTGCTGCATGCGGTGCAGCAGGTGCTGCATCCGCCGAGCCAGCTCGCGGGCTGGCCGGACGAGGACCGGCGCACCCGCCTCGTGATGATCGTGCGCGATGTCGAGCCGGCGGTGATCCGCCGGCTGTTCGACGCCTTCATGGGCCTGCCGGGCCCGGACCAGCCGGACGGCACGGCGCTCACCGACAACCCGCTCGCCCCGGCGACGCTGCGGCGCTGAGGGCGGCGGCGCTGAAAGTCGGAGCCGGACACGACGTCGGCCTGCATGCGTGGTAGGCCGGCCCTGCGTGCTTCGAGACGCGGGGCCTTGCCCCGCTCCTCAGCATGACGAAGGGGACTTCCAACTGCCGATACAACCCCCGTCATCCTGAGGTGCCCGGCGCAGCCGGGCCTCGAAGGACGCAGGAGGCATCTCCGCCAGGTGCGCTCACTGCCCCGGCAGTGGCGCCCCGCCGAACGTCACGGTCGTCGCGCCCGGCGCCGCCGGGGCCGGCTGAGCCCCCTGCGCCGCCGCGACGGCCGCGGCTTCCAGCTTCGGGTCCGGCGTGCCCAGAACCATCGCCCAGTAGACGCGGTAGCGGCTCTTCGGCGCCGTCACCGCCGCGATGCCGATCCGGGTCGCGCCCGGCGTCAGCATGTTCTTGTTGTGCGAGGGCGAATCCCGCCAGCCGGAAAACGCCTCCGCCAGCGTGTGGTAGCCGGCGCCGACATTCTCCACCGCCGTCAGCCCGGTCCATCCCGCCGCCTTCAGCCGGGCGGCGAAGCTGCGCCCGCCCACCGAATGCGAGAGCTCGTCGGCCACCGCCATCGCCCGCGCCTGCTGCAAGGCCACCTGCGTCAGCACCGGATCGACGCTGACCGCCGGCAGGCCGCGACCGCGCCGATAGTCGCTCACCAGCGAGGCGGCGGCCTCCGGGTCGAGCTGGCCGCCCTTGGAGAGGTCGGCATAGAAGGTCGGGTCGGTCGCCAGCGGCGGCGGCGCGGCGCAGCCGGCCAGAGCGAGCGGCAGCAGCAGCGCCGCGGCGGCGAAGCGCGAGATCGAAGGAGCCGGCATGGTCGCCTCACGGGCAGGAGAACTGGAGCGGAGAATCTGGAGCGGAGAATCGGGAGCGGAAGACTTTGGAGCAGAGAACTTTCGGAAGAAGAAACAGCCGCCGCCGCAGGACGGTCGGGCGCCCCGCGAGACCAGTCACCGCGCGAGGCGAGGCCGGGCGGGACGGGGTGCAAGCCGGGATCGGGTCAGCCGTCCTCGCCGGTGGCCGCATCCTTCGCCTCGAGCGAACCGCCGCGGTAGATGCTCCACGGCGTGAAGGGGATGCCGATGCGCGCCGCCTTCATGCGGTCGAGCACGGCGAAATGCAGGTCGCTCTTCACCGTCAGCGCATAGTCGACATTGGCGACCACGCAGCGCAGCTCGAATTGCAGGTAGCTGTCGCCGAACTTCACCAGGAACACCCGCGGCGGCGGCGAGCGCAGCACCTGCGGATGGTCGCAGGCGACGCCGATCAGCAGGTCGCGCACCTCCTCGGCGTCGGCATCGTAGGCGACGTTGATCTGCAGGATGACGCGGCCGGTGGTGTTGGCGTGGGTGTAGTTCTTGACCAGCCCGGTGATGAGGTCGGAATTGGGGATCAGCACCGCCGCGCGGTCGAAGGTCTCGATCTCGGTGGCGCGCACCGAGATGCGCCGGACATAGCCTTCCTCGCCCTTCACCGAGATGGTGTCGCCGACCCGGATCGGCCGCTCGGCGAGCAGGATCAGGCCGGAGACGAAATTCGACACGATCGACTGCAGGCCGAAGCCGATGCCGACCGAGAGCGCGCCGGCCACCAGCGCGAAATTCTGCAGGTTGAGCCCGATCTGCCCCGCCGCCACGGCGATCACCGCGATGGAGACCACATAGCCGATAATGGTGGCGATGGAGTTCTGCAGGCCGGGATCGAAGGCGGTGCGCGGCAGGATCGCCACCGAGAACCAGCGCTGGATGGCGCGGGCGACGACGATGCCGACCACCAGGAACAGGATGGCGTAGAGGATGTCGCCTACCGTCACCGTCGAGGTGCCGATGGTGAAGCCGAAGGTGATGCGGCTGGCGAAATCCCGCATGTCGGCGGTGGAGGTGCCCCAGGTGCCGATGACGACGATCACCGCCAGCAGCACGACCACCACCTTCAGCACGCCGGCAACCAGCACGCCGATGAGTTCGAGGCTCGCCGGGCGCACGCCGAGGGTGCGGGCGGCGGCGCGCACGCGGTGGCGATGCGCCATGCCGTCGACGAAGAAGGCGTTCACCAGCGCGATGGCGATATAGACGGTGAGCGAGAACACCACGGCCAGGAAGGCGCGCGTGGCGAGGAAGCTCGCCAGGCTGACATAGCCGGCGAGAAGCGCGCCGAGCACGACGAAGTTGAGGATCCAGAACGGGAACCGGCTCCATTGCAGCGCCGCGAAGCCGGCCTCCGTCAGCGTGGTTTCCGGCTCTGCCCTGCCCGCCGCCGCAGTAGCCGCAGCAACAGCCGGTGCCGGGGCCGGGGCGGCCTCCGTCTCCTCGTCGTCGTCCGCGCCGTCGCCGGCAAGCGCCCGGAGGGTCACGATCGCCAGCAGCGCCAGCGCCAGCGCCAGCAGCGCATTGTTGGAGACGGTCAGCGCCACCGGCATCACCAGCGCGCGGTGCAGATTGTTGAGGAAGGCGGCGGCCGACAGCGCCCACACGCCGATCGACAGGTTGCGGTAGAGCAGCCGGGCGATGCCGTCGTTCAGCGGCACCACCCGCCGCTGCGGTTCGTCCGGGGCCAGCGAGGCCAGCAGCATGCCGCGCCCGACGGCGAAGATCGCCACCGCGAGCACGACGCCCTGCCCCACCTCGACGATGCGCGGCGGCAGCACGTCGAAGCCGTCGAGCAGCGCCAGGGCGGCAAGGGCGGCGAGGATCGGCGGGAAAATGGCGATGACGCCGGTGAGCACCGAGGCGGAGCAGGCGCGCAGCCGCGGCATCGGCTCGCCGTCGCTTTCCATCCGCATCCGCTCCAGCGGCCGCCGCAGCAGCCGGCGCAGGCAGACGGTCAGGGCGATGATCAGGCCGACGCCGATCGCCAGCGCGATCTGTCCCCACAGCGCCATGCGGCCGTCGGCATAGACCTGCCAGTCGCCGAGCAGGTAACGCACGCCGCGCGCCTCCATCGCCATGGCGCTGACGGTCGAGGTCCACAGCTCGGGATCGAGAATCGAATAGGAGCGCGCCAGCAGCGTGTCGGTGAACAGCGCGCGACGGCGGCTGATGATGCGGTCCGACATCTGGTCGGCGCGCGAGTTCAGCAGCCGCACCTGCTTGGTGATGCCGTCGATCTCGGCGGCGCGGGCGATCAGGTCGTCGCGGTCGGAGGTGATGGAGGGGCTCTCCGGCGGCGCGTCGGCCGCCGGCTTCGGGCCGATCTCCTGGATGCGGTGGTTTACATCCGCCAGCAACGGGTCGAGCACGGCGAGCGCCCCGGTCAGGGCGGTGCGCACCGGGTCGAGGCGGGAGCGCAATTCGTCGAGGTCCTGCGAGCGCAGGCCGTCGCGGCCGAGGCCGGCCTCGACGCTGTCGACGATGGCCCGCTGCCCCTCCAGCCGGTCGTGCACCCCCTTGGCGTCGGGCGTTCCCTGCGCATGGGCGACGCCGCCGGCCACGAGCAGCACGAAGAACAGCGCCGCCAGGACGGCACGCAGCGCGCCGGTCGCGACGTCAGGGGCAAGGCGACGATAGGGGGCCATGAACACGGACGGATTCGATGAGACGGACCTGAAGGAGGGACCTGTCTCACGCCCGAACGCGGCCAAGTCAAGGCGAGCGATTCAAGGCGAGCGCTTCAAGACCACCTGGTCAAGCGGGGTTCGTCAAAGCGTGTTCGTCACGCCGGGGCCGATGCGAGCCGGCGGAGGAGGAAGGCGACAGCGATATCGGGGCGATGTCGGGGCGACGGCGTGTGCGCCGTCGGCCTCAATTGCCGCGCTCCGGCTTCGGCAGCAGCCGGTCCTGCAGCTCGTAGGCCGAGGAGAACACCGCGAAGACGTCGCCCAGCATCTCGCGCATCCACGAGAACGGCGTGGCGCGCGGCGCCCGCATATGGCCGATCATCTCGGTCTCGTCGAAGGAGAAATCGGCGGCGTGGTGCAGCGCGATGGCCTTCATCCGCCCGTTATTGGGCAGGAACATCACTTCGAGGTCCTGGATGCCGCGATTCTGCGCCAGCAGCACCAGATGGCGCATCAGCGCCGAGCCGATGCCCTTGCCCTGCCAGTCGCGCTCGACGCTGAAGGCGGCCTCGGCGCCCGCCGGCTTGCCGGCCTTGCGCGGCAGCGGATGCAGCTCGGCGGCGGCGCGCAGCTCGCCGTCGACGAAATAGCCGACCAGCGTGTTGCGCCCGTCCATCGCCCGGATGCTGTGGCGGGCGAGCGCGGCGTCGGACACCACGCCGCCGAAGCGCATGAAGCGGCTCAGCGGATCGAGGCGCAGCAGATGGTCGAGAAACGCCTGCCGCTCGGCGGGCACGATCTTGCGGATCACGCCCTCGGCGGGGTCCGTGCGGGCAGTCCGCACGTCGCCTGCGGTGTTCGTGACGGAAGATGTATCGATCATCGGTGCATCGGGCATTGGGCTTCCACCGCCTTGTTGCGGTGCCACATAAATATGCGCACCGCAGCATGACACAACCGACAGCCCTGCATGGCTCGCATGCAGGTCGCGCGAGCCGGAGGTGGCGATGCACCGCCTCAGGCACAGGCGCGACGCCGCCGCGGGAGCCGTCAGGGCACCCGCCGTCCGAGCGCATAGTGGAGCCGCCACCGGCCCGGTCAAGTCGGTAAGGTTGCGCATTCGGCGCCAGAGCCCCCGGCAGCGGCGCCACCTTGCGAATTGTCCCGATATTCCTACGAAAGACGCATGGATGATTGCGCGTGCGCACGAAATATCCCGAACCTTCGTCCTATAGGATGCGGCGGCGGCTTGCTGCACGGGCCGGCGCTCGCTAGTTGTGCACGGCACAATCTGAGGAGTTCGGCCAGATGGAGGTTGCGGCAGAAGCGGGCGGGTCGGTGCTTGCGGCGCGCTATGTCGCCCGCATGGCCGCCGGCGACATCGCCCCCGATGCCGGCCAGGCCAAGGTGGTGGCGGCCCTCGCCCAGCTCGAGCAGCGCATCGCCACGCGGCGCCTCGCCCGCAAGTCCTCGGCGCTGGGCTGGCTGTTCGCCAAGCGCGACATCCAGCAGCCGCCGCCGCGCGGGCTCTACATCCACGGCTCGGTCGGCCGCGGCAAGACCATGCTGGTCGACCTGTTCTACGAATGCGTCGCGGTGCGCAAGCGCAAGCGGCGGGTGCATTTCCACGAGTTCATGGCCGACGTGCACGCCCGCATCTTCAAGGTGCGCGGCGACATGAAGGCGGGCACGCTCAAGGAGGCCGACCCCATCGCCACCGTCGCCAAGGCGCTGGCGGAGGAGGCGTGGCTGCTGTGCTTCGACGAGTTCCACGTCACCGACATCACCGACGCGATGATCCTCGGCCGGCTGTTCGAGAAGCTGTTCGCCTGCGGCGTCGTCATCGTCGCCACCTCCAACGTGGCGCCGGAGAACCTCTACGAGGGCGGCCTCAACCGCGCGCTGTTCCTGCCCTTCATCAAGATGATCGAAGAGCACATGGACGTGGTGCGCATCGATTCCCCCACCGACTACCGCATGGAGAAGCTCGACGGCGTGCGCACCTGGTACGTGCCCGGCGTGCACGGCACCCCGGCCGAGGTCGACCGCGAGATCGACAAGGTCTGGCGCCGCATCGCCGGCGCCGATGGCGGCGCGCCGGCCTCGGTGGTCTCGGGCGGCCGCACCATCCGGGTGCCGAAGGCCGGCGGCGGCGCGGCGCGCTTCTCCTTCGCCGACCTGTGCGAGGCCCCGCTCGGCGCCTCGGACTATCTGCGCCTCGCCCGCGCCTATCACACCCTCCTGATCGAGCACGTCCCGGTGCTGGACCAGGACCGGCGCAACGAGGCCAAGCGCTTCATCACCCTCATCGACGAGCTCTACGACAAGGGCGTCAAGGTGCTGGCCTCCGCCGCCGCCGAGCCGGACGGCCTCTATCTCGGCACCCAGGGCGCCGAAGCGTTCGAATGGGCCCGCACCGTCTCGCGCCTGCACGAGATGCGCTCGATGGACTATCTCGCCCGCCCGCACGGGCGCGGCGATTCGCATGCCAGCGGCGACACCACCGGCCTGGTGGAGACCTGAGCGCGATCGGCGCACAAGACGCGGCGGATCGCAGGGAGTGCGTGCATGAAGAGCCAGCCGCCTGCCCATACCCCGCACCAGCACGTCTGTGCGCTGACCGGCGCCGTCGTCTCGGACCGCACCGGCGTGCGGCTCGGCACGCTGCGCCCCTCGCTCGCCGCCCATATCCGCGCCGCCCATCCCGACATCGCCGACGATGCCTGGATCTCGCACGGCGCGCTGGCCGCCGAGCGGGCCAACCTCGTCGCCGAGGCACTGACCGCCGAGCGCGGCGACCTCTCCGACATCGAGCGCGACGTCATAAGCAGCCTCGCCCGCAACGAGACCCTCGCCGAGAATGTCGAGGAGGAGCTGGACGAGAAGCGCACCTTCGGCGAGCGCTGCGCCGACCTCATCGCCAGCTTCGGCGGCAGCTGGACCTTCATCATCAGCTTCATGGTGCTGCTGGTGGTGTGGATGATGATCAACGCCTGGTTCCTGCGGACCGGGGCGTTCGATCCCTACCCGTTCATCCTGCTCAACCTGGTGCTGTCCTGCATCGCCGCCCTGCAGGCGCCGGTGATCATGATGAGCCAGAAGCGGCAGGAGGCGAAGGACCGGCTGCGCTCGGAGAACGACTACCGGGTCAACCTCAAGGCGGAGCTGGAAATCCGCCACCTGCACGAGAAGATCGACCACATGCTGAACCAGCAGTGGGAGCGGCTCGCCAAGATACAGTCGATCCAGATCGAGCTGATGGAGGAATTGCTGGAGCGCCGCCGCTGACCGTCCCCTCGCCGGCCGGGCAGGCGCGGGACCGCGCGTGTCGCCCCGCCGGATCCAGATGCCGCCGGGCCTGACGCTTCGCCGACGAAACATATCTCAGGTATTCAGCATGCCATATGCCACGATCATCGTCGTAAAGTCGTAGACTGCAATGTTTACACTATCGGCCATCCTCGCTTGAACCGTCCGGCGAGAAGCGTTATCGGAAGCCCGCGCGGCAGATCGCCGCCCTATTCCCACGGAATGTCAGGAAATCTCATGGCTCGAGCAAAGATTGCACTGATCGGGGCCGGCCAGATCGGCGGCACGCTCGCCCTTCTCGCGGGTCTCAAGGAACTTGGCGACATCGTGCTGTTCGATGTCGTCGATGGCGTTCCGCAGGGCAAAAGCCTCGACATCGCCGAAGCCACCCCGGTGCTCGGCTTCGACGCCGCCTATGCCGGCACCAGCGGCTATGAGGGCATTGCCGGGGCCGACGTGATCATCGTCACCGCCGGCGTGCCGCGCAAGCCGGGCATGAGCCGTTCCGATCTCCTCGACATCAACCTGAAGGTCATGCAGCAGGTCGGCGCCGGCATTGCCGAGCACGCCCCCGACGCCTTCGTGATCTGCATCACCAATCCGCTCGACGCCATGGTATGGGCGCTGCAGAAGGCCTCCGGCCTGCCGACCCACAAGGTCGTCGGCATGGCCGGCGTGCTGGATTCGGCGCGCTTCCGCTACTTCCTCGCCGACGAGTTCAAGGTCTCGGTGGAAGACGTCACCGCCTTCGTGCTCGGCGGCCATGGCGACGACATGGTGCCGCTGGTGCGCTATTCCGGCGTCGCCGGCATCCCGCTGCCGGACCTCGTCAAGATGGGCTGGACTACCCAGGCGAAGGTCGACGCCATCGTCGACCGCACCCGCAAGGGCGGCGGCGAGATCGTCAACCTGCTCAAGACCGGCTCGGCCTTCTACGCCCCGGCCGCCTCGGCCATCGAGATGGCGACTTCCTACCTGCGCGACAAGAAGCGGCTGCTGCCGGCCGCCGCCTTCCTGTCGGGCGAATACGGCCTCAGCGACCTCTATCTCGGCGTGCCGGTGATCATCGGCGCCGGCGGCGTCGAGCGCATCGTCGAGATCTCGCTCGATGCCGGCGAGCAGGCGATGCTCGACAAGTCGGTCGCCTCGGTGAAGGAACTGGTGGCCGAGTGCCAGAAGATCGTGCCCGCCCTCGGCGCGTGAGACGAAAGTCGGGTCTCCGGCGGCACCTGACGGTGCGGCCGGGGCTCGCTCTGGTGCCGATCTTGCCTGTATCGACGCAGGCCGCGGAACGCGACGATCCGTCCTCAACCGGCGAGATCATCTTTTTTTGCAGGCCGGTGCCGCAATCTCGCGGCATTCATGACGTCAACAAAAGCCTTATATATCGAGCCTGAATAGACTGGGATCAGAGCTTTCGCCCCGCGAGCGGGGCACCGGACCGGCCATCCGCCGCCCAGCGGCGCGGCCGATCCGGCAGCAAAGCGTCTCCACCGGACCGGAAAGGTCCCTCGGGAGCCGACAATGTCGCGCGCGCACACGAACGAAGCTTTCCTGAACACATCCTTCCTCGACGGCGCCAATGCCACCTGGATCGAGAATCTCTACGCCCGCTACGAGGCCGACCCGTCCTCGGTGGACGCGGAATGGCGCGACTTCTTCGGCGCGCTGAAGGACTCCCCGGCCGACGTCGAGAAGAGCGCCCGCGGCGCCTCCTGGAAGAAGGACAACTGGCCGCTGCACGCCAATGGCGAGCTGGTCTCCGCCCTCGACGGCGACTGGATCGAGGTGGAGAAGACGGTCGGCAGGAAGGTCGAGGCCAAGGTCGCCGAGAAGGCGCAGAAGGCCGGCGTCGAGCTCACCTCCGCCGACGTGCAGCAGGCCACCCGCGACTCGGTCAAGGCGCTGATGATGATCCGCGCCTATCGCATGCGCGGCCATCTCCACGCCAAGCTCGACCCGCTGGGCCTGGAGCCGGTGCACCCCGCCCCCGAGCTCGACCCTGTCTCCTACGGCTTCCGCGAGGCCGATCTCGACCGCCCGATCTTCATCGACCACGTGCTCGGGCTCGAATTCGCCACCGTCCGCCAGATGGTGGCGATCCTGCAGCGCACCTATTGCCAGACGCTCGGCGTCGAGTTCATGCACATTTCCTCGCCCGAGGAGAAGGCGTGGATCCAGGAGCGCATCGAGGGCGTCGACAAGGAGATCTCCTTCACCCCCGAGGGCAAGAAGGCGATCCTCAACAAGCTGATCGAAGCCGAGGGCTTCGAGAAGTTCCTCGACGTGCGCTACACCGGCACCAAGCGCTTCGGCCTCGACGGCGGCGAGAGCCTGATCCCGGCGCTCGAACAGATCATCAAGCGCGGCGGCAATCTCGGCGTGCAGGAGATCGTGTTCGGCATGGCCCATCGCGGCCGGCTCAACGTGCTGACCCAGGTCATGGGCAAGCCGCACCGCGCGCTGTTCCACGAGTTCAAGGGCGGCTCCTGGGCTCCCGACGAGGTCGAGGGCTCCGGCGACGTGAAGTACCATCTCGGCGCCTCCTCGGACCGCGAGTTCGACGGCAACAAGGTGCATCTGTCGCTCACCGCCAACCCGTCGCATCTGGAGATCGTCGACCCGGTGGTGCTCGGCAAGTGCCGCGCCAAGCAGGACCTGCTCGGCGACACCGAGCGCGTGCAGGTGATGCCGCTGCTGCTGCACGGCGACGCCGCCTTCGCCGGCCAGGGCGTGGTGGCCGAATGCCTCGGCCTGTCCGGCCTGAAGGGTCACCGCACCGGCGGCTCGATCCATTTCATCATCAACAACCAGATCGGCTTCACCACCTATCCGCGCTTCTCGCGCTCATCGCCCTATCCGTCGGACGTCGCCAAGACCATCGAGGCGCCGATCTTCCACGTGAACGGCGACGACCCCGAGGCGGTGACCTTCGCCGCCAAGATCGCCACCGAGTTCCGCCAGCGCTTCCGCAAGCCGGTGGTGGTCGACATGTTCTGCTACCGCCGCTTCGGCCACAATGAAGGCGACGAGCCCGCCTTCACCCAGCCGCTGATGTACAAGGCGATCAAGCAGCACCCGACCACGCTGGAGATCTATTCCAAGAAGCTCGAAGCCGAGGGCGTCGTCGACGCCGCCGAGTTCGACAGGATGAAGGCCGACTGGCGCGCCCGCCTCGACGGCGAATACGACGCCGGCCAGGCCTACAAGCCGAACAAGGCCGACTGGCTCGACGGCCGCTGGGCCGGCCTCAAGGCGGCGGCGGATGCCGACGACCCGCGCCGCGGCAATACCGGCGTCGACATCGGCGAACTGCGCGAGATCGGCCGCAAGATCACCACCGTGCCGGAGGGCTTCCAGGTCCACCGCACCATCCAGCGCTTCCTCGACGCCCGCGCCAAGGCGATCGCCGACGGCGTCGGCATCGATTGGTCGACGGCGGAGGCGCTCGCCTTCTCGACGCTGCTGCTCGACGGCCACCCGGTCCGCCTGTCCGGCCAGGACAGCGAGCGCGGCACGTTCTCGTCGCGCCATTCGGTGCTGATCGACCAGCAGACCGAGGACCGCTACACCCCCTTCAATCATCTGGAGGAGGGCCAGTGCCGCTACGAGGTCATCAACTCGATGCTCTCGGAAGAGGCGGTGCTGGGCTTCGAATACGGCTACTCGCTGTCCGAGCCCAACGCGCTGACGCTGTGGGAAGCCCAGTTCGGCGACTTCGCCAATGGCGCGCAGGTGATCTTCGACCAGTTCCTGTCCTCCGGCGAGCGCAAGTGGCTGCGCATGTCCGGCCTCGTCTGCCTGCTGCCGCACGGCTATGAGGGCCAGGGTCCCGAGCATTCCTCGGCCCGCCTCGAGCGCTTCCTGCAGATGTGCGCCGAGGACAACATGCAGGTCGCCAACTGCACGACGCCGGCGAACTATTTCCACATCCTGCGCCGGCAGCTGAAGCGCGACTTCCGCAAGCCGCTGATCCTGATGACGCCGAAGAGCCTGCTGCGCCACAAGCGCGCCGTCTCGGCGCTGTCGCAGTTCGCCGCTGGCACCACCTTCCACCGCGTGCTGTGGGACGATGCCCAGAACGAGACGGTGGCCAAGGGGCCGGAATCGGTCACGCTCAAGAGCGACGACAAGATCCGCCGCGTCGTGCTGTGCACCGGCAAGGTCTATTACGACCTGTTCGAGGAACGCGAGCGCCGCGGCATCGACGACATCTACCTGATGCGCGTCGAGCAGCTGTTCCCGTTCCCGCTCAAGACGCTGGTGCAGGAGCTCTCGCGCTTCAAGAAGGCGGAGATCGTCTGGTGCCAGGAGGAGCCGAAGAACCAGGGCGCCTGGGCCTTCGTGCAGCCTTATCTCGAATGGGTGCTGGAGCAGATCGGCGCCGCCTCGGCGCGGCCGCGCTATGCCGGCCGTCCCGCCTCGGCGGCGACCGCCACCGGCCTCATGTCCAAGCATCTCGCCCAGCTCAAGGCGTTCCTCCAGGATGCACTCGACTGACGCGCCCCCGGCGGACGCGCGCGACAGGCACGCGCCTGACCGACAGGTGCCTGACTGACACGCGCGGAATTGACGAACCACTGACGAACCGAACGGAGCGCCGGCGGCTGCCGGCCTAAGCTAGGGTAAGGGAAAACGAGCATGGCCACCGAGATCCGCGTTCCGACGCTGGGCGAATCGGTCACCGAGGCGACCATCGGCAAGTGGTTCAAGAAGGCCGGCGATGCCGTCGCCGCCGACGAGCCCATCGTCGAGCTTGAGACCGACAAGGTGACGATCGAGGTCCCGGCCCCCGCCGCCGGCGTGCTGTCGGAAATCGTCGCCAAGGACGGCGAGACGGTCGGCGTCGGCGCCCTGCTCGGCTCCATCGGCGCCGGCTCGGGCGCACAGGCCGCCCCGGCCGCCGTTCCCGCCAAGGCCGAAGCTGCCAAGGCCGAAGCTGTGAAGGCCGAAACCCCGAAGGCCGCCGCGCCCGCCGCTGCAACCGCAGCCTCCGGGAGCAACGGCCCGGCGGTCGCCAAGCTCGCCGCCGAGACCGGCATCAACCCGGCCATGCTCGCCGGCTCCGGCAAGGACGGCCGCGTCACCAAGGGCGACATGCTCGCGGCGCTGGCCAATCCGCCGGCCGCGGCTCCCGCCGTCCAGGCGCCCGCCGCCCCGGTCGTCGCCCGCGCGCCCTCCCCGGCGGACGACGCCTCGCGCGAAGAGCGCGTGAAGATGACCAAGCTGCGCCAGACCATCGCCCGGCGGCTGAAGGACGCGCAGAACAGCGCCGCCATGCTCACCACCTTCAACGACGTCGACATGTCGGCGGTGATGAGCCTGCGCGCCCAGTACAAGGACGTATTCGAGAAGAAGCACGGCGTGAAGCTCGGCTTCATGGGCTTCTTCACCAAGGCGGTCATCCAGGCGCTGAAGGACGTGCCGGAGGTGAATGCCGAGATCGACGGGCAGGACCTCGTCTACAAGAACTATTACCACGTCGGCATCGCGGTCGGCACCGACAAGGGCCTGGTGGTCCCGGTGGTGCGCAACGCCGACGAATTGTCCATTGCCGGCATCGAGAAGACCATTGCCGGCCTCGGCCGCAAGGCGCGCGACGGCAAGCTCGGCATCGAGGACATGCAGGGCGGCACCTTCACCATCACCAATGGCGGCATCTACGGCTCGCTGATGTCGACCCCGATCCTCAACGCGCCGCAGTCCGGCATTCTCGGCATGCACCGCATCGAGGAGCGCCCGGTCGCGGTGAAGGGCCAGGTCGTCATCCGCCCGATGATGTACCTGGCGCTGAGCTACGACCACCGCATCGTCGACGGCAAGGGCGCGGTGACCTTCCTGGTCCGCGTCAAGGAAGCGCTCGAAGACCCGACCCGCCTCGTGCTGGATCTGTGATCGCAACCATCTGAGGCGGAGGGGGCGTTGAGCTATCTCGGCGAATTCGCGGCCATCATGGCCGTGTTCGCGGTGGTGATCGTGGCGCCGGGGGCGGACTTCGCCCTCGTCGTGCGCCAGAGCGTGGTGCATGGCCGCAAGGCGGCGCTGGTGACCAGCTTCGGCATCGGCGCCTCGCTGCTGTTCCACATCAGCTACACCCTTCTCGGCATCGGGCTCGTGGTCTCGCAGTCGCTGGCGCTGTTCGCGCTGATCAAGTGGTGCGGCGTCGCCTATCTCGTCTATCTCGGCGTCCGCTCCTTCTTCGAGAAGCCGTTCAGCCTCGACGAAGCCTCGCTGGCCGGCGAAGCCGGGGCGGCCCGCCCTCCGTCGCTGCCGGGGTGCTTCGGCATGGGCTTCCTCACCAATGCGCTGAATCCCAAGCCGGTGCTGTTCTTCCTGTCGCTGTTCTCGGCGCTGGTGAGCCACGAGACGTCGGCCGCCGTCACCTTCCTGTATGGCATCGGCATGGCGACGGCGCTGATCGCCTGGTTCGCCGGCGTCACGCTGTTCTTCACCAATCCCGCCGTGCGGGCACGCTTCGCGGCCGGGGGCCGCTGGTTCAACCGGGTCACCGGGGCGACCTTCGTGCTGCTCGGCCTGCGCCTCGCCGTCCAACGGGCCGGCTGATCACTTTCGGCATTCAAGGAAGCCTCCATGTCCTACGACCTGATCGTCATCGGCACCGGCCCGGGCGGCTATGTCTGTGCTATCCGCGCCTCCCAGCTCGGCCTCAAGGTCGCGGTGGTCGAGAAGCGCGCCACCTTCGGCGGCACCTGCCTCAATATCGGCTGCATCCCCTCCAAGGCGCTGCTGCACGCCTCGCACCTGTTCGAGGAAGCCGCGCACGCCTTCCCCAACATGGGCATCCTCGTCGACAAGCCGAAGCTCGACCACGCGGCGCTGCTCGGCTTCAAGGACCAGGCGGTCGAGGGCAACACCAAGGGTGTCGCCTTCCTGATGAAGAAGAACAAGATCGACACCTATCACGGCACCGCCACCATCGCGGCGCCGGGCAAGGTGGATGTCGCGATGGCGGACGGCTCGCAGCAGGCGCTGGAGACCAAGGCCATCGTCATCGCCACCGGCTCGGACGTGGCGAAGCTGCCGGGCATCGAGATCGACGAGACCCGCATCGTCTCCTCCACCGGCGCGATTGCGCTGGAGAAGGTGCCGGGCAAGCTGATCGTGGTCGGCGCCGGCGTCATCGGGCTGGAGCTCGGCAGCGTGTGGCGCCGCCTCGGCGCGCAGGTCACCGTGGTCGAATATCTCGACCGCATCCTGCCGGGCATGGACCTGGAGGTGGCGAAGTCGTTCCAGCGCATCCTGCAGAAGCAGGGTTTCGAGTTCAGGCTCGGCGCCAAGGTCACCGGGGTCGATTCGTCGGGCGCCACGCTCAAGGTCTCGGTGGAACCCGCCGCCGGCGGCGCCGCCGAGACGCTGGAGGCCGACGTGGTGCTGGTCGCCATCGGCCGCGTCGCCTACACGGAAGGCCTCGGCCTGGAGGCGCTGGGCGTCGAGAAGGACAAGCGCGGCCGCGTCGTCACCGACCATTATTACCGCACCAGCGTGCCGGGCATCTTCGCCATCGGCGACGCCATTGCCGGGCCGATGCTGGCCCACAAGGCCGAGGACGAGGGCGTGGCGATCGCCGAGCTGCTCGCCGGCCAGGCCGGCCATGTGAATTACGACGTCATTCCCGGCGTCGTCTACACCGCGCCGGAAGTCGCCGCGGTCGGCAAGAGCGAGGAAGAGCTGAAGGAAGCCGGCATCGCCTACAAGGTCGGCAAGTTCCCCTTCCTCGCCAATGGCCGCGCCAAGGCCAACAACGAGACCGAGGGCTTCGTGAAGGTGCTGGCGGACGCCGCCACCGACCGGGTGCTGGGCGTGCACATTATCGGCATCGAAGCCGGCGAACTGATCCACGAATGCGCGGTGCTGATGGAGTTCGGCGGCTCGTCCGAGGACCTCGCCCGCACCTGCCACGCCCACCCGACCCGCTCGGAAGCGGTGAAGGAAGCCGCGATGGCGGTGGAAAAGCGCGCCATCCACATGTGAGCGAGCGGCGGCGCGTCACCTCCGCTGGAAACGACGACGGCCCGGAGATCGCTCTCCGGGCCGTCGCGTTTCAGCAGGGGAATTCGGGAAGGATCAGCTGCCCTTGCTGTCGGTCGCCACCGGGGGCTTGGCCGACGCGTGGCCCTGATAGCAATCGGCGAGCGCGGCGCCCGAAAGCGCGGCGGTGAAGGACAGGGCACACAGGGCCATCACGATCTTTTTCATGCAGGGTCTCCTCTGTCTGCTTCGGATGGCGACCAGTGTACGCCGGACAGGCACGATGAAAAGCGCGCCAGCGGTGGCCCGTCACCTGACGGAAGACAAAAGCCCTCGCCTCACGCACCCGTGTAGGTCACCGCCTCGATCTTCCAGCCGTCCGGGTCGAGCAGGAAGGCCGCATAATACCCCTCGCCGTAATGCGGCCGCAGCCCCGGCGCGCCGGCATCGGTGCCGCCATGGGTGAGCCCGGCGGCATGGAAGCTGTGCACCGCCTCCCGGTCGGGCGCCATGAAGCACAGGTGGAAGCCCGGCGGCGGCGTCACGGCCGTGCTGCGGTGCTGCACCCAGAATGGCGCCGCCCCCGGCGTGCCCTCCGGTGAAGGCGCCTCCCCGGCCGGTCCCCAGCAGGCGGACGCGCCTTCCTCTTCGGCGTGGAAGGCGACCCGGACCAGGTCGAGCGGCGCCAGCACCGCGTCGTAGAACGCCACCGCCCGGTCGAAATCGGCGACGCCGATCGACATGTGCTCGATCACCGGCCTGATCGGTCTCATCGTACACCCCACTGCACTGATCATACACCTGACGAGCCGGACCGATCGATGCCGATCCGCGCCCGCGGATGCGCCGCCCGCCAGGTCGCCATCAGCGCGGTGGCGTCGACGGCGGCGTAGATCTGCGTGGTGGAAAGCGAGGCATGGCCGAGAAGTTCCTGGATCGAGCGCAGGTCGCCGCCCCGCGCCAGCAGATGGGTGGCGAAGGAGTGCCGCAGCGCATGCGGCGTCGCCGAATCCGGCAGCCCGAGCGCCCCGCGCAGCTGCTCCACCGTGCGCTGGATCACCCGCGGCGACAGCGGCCCGCCCTTCTCGCCGACGAAGAGCGGCCCGCCGAGCTCGAGGTAGATCGGGCAGGCGCGGACATATTCGTCGATGGATTTCAAGACGTTGGGCAGCACCGGCACCATGCGGGTCTTGCCGCCCTTGCCGGTGACGACGATGTGGTCGCCCTCCCCGGGTGCCGGCATGTCGCGCCGGCGCAGCCCCAGCGCCTCGGAAATGCGCAACCCGGATCCGTAGAGCAGCGCCAGCACCGCGGCGTCGCGCAGCAGCACCCAGGTCTCGCGCGCCTCCCCGGCGCGGATGCCGGGATCGGCGAGCTTCCTCGCATCCGCCACCGAGACCGGGCGCGGCAGCGATCGGGGAATGCGCGGCGCCCGCACCGCGGTCAGCGCCCCGACCTTACCCAGCCCCTCGCGCTCCAGATGCCGGCCGAAGGAGCGGGCGGCGGCGAGGAAGCGCATTTGCGTGCGCGGCTCGATGCCCTCCGCCCGCCGGGCGGCGATCACCGCCCTGACGTCGCGCGGGGTCAGCGTCTGGAAGGCGGCGAGGTCGGGACGTGCACCGAGATGGACGGTCAAGTGATTGAGAAAGCTCGTCATATCGCGGGCATAGGCCTCGCGCGTCTTGGGCGAGAGCCGGCGCTCATGGCCGAGCCGCGCCAGCCAGGCGGCAAGCGCCGCCGCCACGTCCGGGCTCGCGCCGGCCAGCAGCACCGTCTCCGCCCGGTCCGCCTTCTGTGCGTCGCTGCTCGCCATCCGGCCCTCCCCGTTCCCCTGCTATGGTGCCATATGTGGCTTAATGAAAGCTCCGATTCTCTCCATGTTCGACGCCCCGCCCGCCACGGTCGACGTGCTGCTGCCCGTCGCCATCGGCGCCGCCTATTCCTATCGGGTGCCCGAGGGCATGGACCTAGCGCCCGGCGACATCGTGGTGGTGCCGCTCGGCACGCGGCGCATTCTCGGCTGCGTCTGGCCGCGCGAGCCGGGCGCCGAGGGCAAGCCGGTCGATCCGGCCAAGCTCAAGCCGGTGCACAGGAAATACGCTGTTCCCCCGCTGTCGGTGGAGATGATCGCCTTCATTCGCTGGGTGGCGGACTACACCGTCACCCCGCCCGGCATGGTGCTGCGCCTCGCCTTGCGCCATGACGAGAGCGCCGGCCCGGCGCGCGAGCGGGTCGGGGTGCGGCTCACCGAGCGCCGACCGGAACGCCGCACCGCCGCCCGCGAACGGCTGATCGAGGCGCTGGCCGACGGCTTCCTGCGGCCCAAGGGAGATGCCGCCCGCGAGGCCGGCGTCTCGCCCTCGGTGGTGGACGGGCTGATCGACGAGGGCGTGATCGAGACCGTCACCCTCCCTCCCGAACCGGCCGCCGAGCCGCCGGATCCCGACCATGACGCGCCGGAGCTGCTGCCCGGCCAGGCGGCGGCCGCTTCCGTGCTGCGCGAGGCGGTGGCCGCGCATGAGTTCCGCGTGCACCTGCTCGACGGCGTCACCGGCTCCGGCAAGACCGAGACCTATTTCGAGGCGGTGGCGCAGGCGATCCGCGATGGCCGCCAAACCCTTATCCTGATGCCGGAAATCGCGCTGACGCAGGCGTTTCTCGACCGCTTCGCCAGGCGCTTCGGCGTGGTGCCGGCGCAATGGCATTCGGCGGTGGGCACCAAGCGCCGCGCCCGCGTGTTCGCCGGCGTCGCCTCGGGCGAGGTCAGCGTGGTCGCCGGCGCCCGCTCGGCGCTGTTCCTGCCGTTCCGGGATCTCGGCCTCGTCATCGTCGATGAGGAGCACGATTCCGCCTACAAGCAGGAGGACGGCGTGCATTACCATGCCCGCGACATGGCGGTGGTGCGCGCCCGGCTCAACGATGCGCCGGTGGTGCTGGCCTCGGCGACGCCCTCCATCGAGACCGAGGTGAACGCACGGCGCGGCCGCTATGCCCGCCTCGCGCTGCCGGAACGCTTCGCCGGCACCAGGGTGCCGCGGCTGGAGCCCATCGACATGCGCCGGCAGGGTCCGCCCAAGGGCCGCTGGATCGCTCCCGGCCTGGTCGAGGACATCACCCGCACCGTCGAGGGCGGCGGGCAGGCGCTGCTGTTCCTCAACCGGCGCGGCTATGCCCCGCTGACATTGTGCCGCTCCTGTGGCCACCGCATCCGCTGCCCCTCCTGCTCGTCCTGGCTGGTCGAGCACCGTTTCCGCCGCCGGCTCGAATGCCATCAATGCGGCTATGCGACACCGGTGCCGGAGGCCTGCCCCTCCTGCCATGAGCCGAATGCGCTCATCCCCTGCGGACCCGGCGTCGAGCGGCTGCACGAGGAAATCGCGGCGCTGATGCCCGGAGCGCGCGTGCAGGTGCTCTCCTCCGACCTTGCCGGCGGCGTCGAGCGGCTGCGCGCCGAGCTGAAGGCCATCGAGGACGGCGAGGTCGATGTCGTCGTCGGCACCCAACTGGTTGCAAAGGGCCATAATTTCCCCGGGCTGGCGCTGGTCGGCGTTGTGGACGCCGATGTCGGGCTCGGGCACGGCGACCCGCGCGCGGCCGAGCGCACCTTCCAGCTGCTGCACCAGGTCGCCGGCCGCGCCGGCCGCCACAGCGTCGAGGGCCGCGCCTTCCTGCAGACCTATATGCCCGAGCACCCGGTGATGCAGGCGCTGATCGCCGGCGACCGCGCCGCCTTCTACGACCGCGAGATCGGCGTGCGCGAGGAAGCCGCCCTGCCGCCCTTCGCCCGCTTCTGCGCCCTGGTGGTCTCGGCGGGCGAGCAGCCCGAGGCGCAGCGCCACGCGCAGGCGCTCGCCGCCTCCGCCCCGATCGTCGAGGGCGTGCGCATACTCGGCCCGGCCGAGGCGCCGATCTCGCTGCTGCGCGGCCGCCACCGACTGCGCCTGCTGGCACGTTCCCCGCGCGCGTTCGACCTCTCCGCCTATGTCAGGGCGTGGATGCAGGCGGCGCCGCGACCGAAGGGCAATGTGAAGGTGGAGATCGACATCGACCCGCAGAGCTTCCTGTGACCGCCGCGCGAAGGTGCCCGGCCCCGCCACGACGCCGGCCTCGTCGCGACGCCGGCCTCATCGCGGCATCGTGACAGGGCGGGCGAATCCTGCTGTGGTCACGTTCTCTTACTCCCGCGACGAGGCCGCGCCGATGATGAGCCTTCCCTTCTTCGGCCTGTTCGCGGCGCTGGTCCTCGCCGGCACCGGCCATCGCCGGCCGGCCATGGTGGCATGGGCGCTGTCCATGGGCGTGCTGGCGGTGCTGTTCCGCGAGCATGCCAGCGACATGCTGAACATCGTGCTGTGAGGCGGCGACCGTGAGCCCCGCGCCCCGCCCTGCCGGCCCGATCGGCCCCGAAGGCTCCCGCCTCCTCAACGAGCTCGGCCTGCTCGCCGTCTCGCTGGTGCTGGCCTTTGCCTTTCTCGACCAGTTTTTGCGCGGCGATCTGCCGTGCCCGCTCTGCATCCTGCAGCGGGTCGGCTTCGTCGGGGTGGGCTTCGGCCTGGCGCTGAATGTGCGATTCGGCACCCAGCCGAGCCATTACGGCATCGCGGTCCTGTCGGCGATGGCCGGTGGCCTCGTCTCGGCGCGGCAGGTGCTGCTGCATATCGTGCCCGGTACCGGCACCTATGGCGACGCCCTGCTCGGCCTGCATTTCTACACCTGGGCGCTGGTGCTCTACATCGTCATCATCGCCGGCTGCGCCGTGCTGCTGCTGTTCGACCGGCAGTTCAACCGCGCGACGCCGCGCCCGCGGCCGACGAGCGGCCTCGCCCTCGCCTCGCTCCTCCTCGCCGCCGCGCTGGCGCTCGGCAATGGCGTCTCGACGGTGCTGGAATGCGGCGCCGGCCTGTGCCCGGACAATCCGGTCGGCTACGAGCTGCTGCCTTCCCGCCCGGCCGTGCCGTGAGCGCCCGGCCCACACGAACGCCATATTGACGCCGGGCCGCCGGGCGCCTAGCTTCGCCACCATGACGACCATGAACATGAGAGAGCGCTTTTGCGCAGGGCGGCGAATTCGTCGCCCGGCCGACAGGATCGGCCGGGAGTTCTGACGCGCGCCTGCCCTTCCTCGTCATTCGTGGACTGTTCCCATGACCCATGGTCTTCTCCGTCATCGCCTCGTCGTCGAGGCCGATGCCCATCCCAATCTCATGCTCCGCCTGCTCGAGCCCTTCGCCGTCCATGACGTGCAGCCGACGCGGGTGCGCATGGACGGTCCCGCCGACGGCGTGATCGATCCCGCCAATCTTGGCCATATGCGGGCCGAGATCGCCTTCGTGGCCTCCGTCGAGGTCGCCGATCGCCTGTGGTCGCGCATCGACGTGATGGTCCCCGTGCGGTCCTCCCATCTCGTCTCGACGGCGTCGTCGGAAGCGGCGGCCTGAGGCATCCATGCTCGCGCAGCTCGGCGCCATCGCCTTCATCGTGGCGCCGGTCTTCGGGCTGATCGGCATCGGCTATGTGTCGAGCCTCAGCGGCCTGCTGCGCGAGCGGGCGGCCGAAGGCCTGTCCGAATACGTGTTCGGCCTCGCCGTGCCGGTGCTGATCTTCAAGACGCTGGCCGAGGCCGGCCTGCCGGCGGAAGGCCAGCCCTGGGGCTACTGGATCGCCTATTTCACCGGCGCCTTCGCCGTCTTCGCGCTCGGCATGCTGGCGGCGCGGCGTCTGTTCGGGCGTGGCCATACCGAGGCGGTGATCCAGGGCTTCACCTCCGGCCAGGCCAACACCGTCTTCGTCGGCGTGCCGCTCATCCTGCAGGCCTTCGGGCCGGAGGGAGCGGTGCCGCTGTTCCTGCTGATCGCCATCCACCTGCCGGTGATGATGGTGGTCGCCACCGTGCTCACCGAGGGCGCCACCACCGGCCTGTCGTTCACCGGCCTGAGGAAGCTCGGCCGCATGCTGGCCTTCAACCCGATCCTGCTCGGCATCTATGCCGGCGGGATCGCCAAGGTGGTCGGCTACGTGCCGGACGGGCTGTTCAAGCAGACGCTCGACATGCTCGCCGCTTCCGCCTCGCCCTGCGCGCTGATCTCGCTCGGCCTCGCCCTGCATCGCTACCCGATCCGCGGCGATCTCGGCCCGGCGGTGATGATCACCGCGCTCAAGCTGATCGTGCACCCGGCCATCGTCTACGCGCTGACCCGCGTCCTTCCCATGCCGCCGGTCTGGGCCGATGTCGCGGTGGTGTTCGCCGCCATGCCGAGCGGCATCAACGCCTATCTGCTGGCCCAGCGCTACCGCGTCGGCGTCACCGCCTCGGCGAGCGCGGTCTCGCTGTCGACGGCGCTGAGCCTGTTCACCGTATCGGTGTGGTTCCTGATTCTCGGGGTGGGCTGAGCCCACCGGATCGGAAAGGGCCAAGGCCCGCCGCCGGCGGAGCGGACGCCGGACGGCGGCGGCTTGCCTCGCCTCGCCTCGCCGAGCTTGCCGCGCTCAGTTCAGCTTCATGCAATTGGCGTAGAAGGTGGTGGTCGCCGGCCAGTCGGAGAACACGCCGATGACGCCGATATCGCGTGCCAGCACGTCGAGCAGCGCCAGCGTGTCGCCGTCGCGGTCGGTCACCGACTTGATCGACTGGTAGTAGTACCCGCCGCCGTCCTTCAGCGGGCCGGAGCGTTCCAGCGACCAGGAGATCAGCCCGAGCCCGGCCTTCTTCGCCGCCTCGGCATAGGCGGAGGGCACGATCCCGCCGTCCTTCGCGGTGACCAGCATCCACAGCGGCGGGGCGAGGATCTTCACCCCCTTGTCGGCCAGCTCCTGCATGGAGGGCTTCCAGGTCTCCGGCTTCATGTTGTCGAAGCCCGTCTCGGTCTCGTCGCGCCCGTCGAGATAGACCGCCTGGGCGCCGAATTCCGGCTCCGCCTTCAACCAGTAGAGCACGTCCTCGAGCTGGAACGACTGGGCATAGACATCCTTGGCGTCGACGCCGGCCGCCTTGTACTCGTCGATCATCTGCTGGGCATAGCGGGCCTGCGTGTAGTCGCCGTCGAAGGGCATCGCCACTTCCGGCGCCTTCAGCTCCGGCGTGAACTTCCGGCCGAGCGATTTGACCAGCGCGATATATTCCTTGTGGCTCATCAGCGTCGCGCGGTCGACATAGAGGTCGGTGCGCCAGCGCGGCGTCGCGTTCATGTAGTCGGCGACATTGGTGGCGTTCGGGTTGCCGGCGTCCATCTTCGGGTGCAGCGACTTGAACTCGGCCAGCGTCAGGTCGCTGGTGCAGCATTTCGCGCTCGCCTTGCGGCCGGTGGCCGGATCGGCCGGCTGGAAGCCCTGCGAGCATTTCGAGGCCAGTTCCGGCCGGGCGAGGATGTCGGTGGTGGTGTGCAGGTCGCACTGCGCGTGGCGGCACACCAGCTCGCGGTCCTTGGTGAAGGCAACGTCGCATTCGATCACGCCGGCGCCCATCTGCGCGGCGGCGAGATAGCCTTCGCGCGTGTGCTCGGGAAACTGCAGCGGCGCGCCGCGATGCGAGATCGAGAAATTCTTCGTCGTGAAGGGGCCCTTGCACTGCGCCAGCTGCTGCTTGAGCGGGCCCTCCTTCATCTGGTCGACGAGATGGAAGGGACGCGGGCCGATATCGGCAAGCCGGCTAACATCCTGCGCGGCGACGGGAGCGGCGAACGACAGCGACAAGGCTATCGCGGCGATCGGCAGGCGGATCGACGAGAGGCTCGGCATGACGGGTTCCCTTGCGGTCGGGGCGGCGGTCGGCGCAGCGATAGCCGACGCCGGTGACACCGCTTTGACGCTAGGCGAGGCTTTCTCCCTCCAATGCCAGCCGCCGGACCTCCGCCGGCGTGACGCCGCAGGCCCGCAGCGCGCGCAGGCTCTCCGAACCGATCGATTTCGACAGCTTTCGCCCCTCCGCATCCCGCACCAGCGGATGGTGCCGGTAGGCCGGCTCGGGCAGGCCCAAGAGCCGCTGGAGCAGGCGATGCACCGAGGTGGCGGCTTTCAGGTCGGTGCCGCGCACCACATGCGTCACCGCCTGCAAGGCATCGTCGACCACGACGGAGAGGTGATAGCTGGTCGGCGTCTCCTTGCGGGCGATGACGACGTCGCCCCAGGCGAGCGGGTCGGCGACCGCCGGCTCCGGCTCGCCGCATTCCCACCAGGTCAGTCCCTGCTCAGCCAGTCCCTGCCCGGCCAGCGCCGCCGCGCGCGCCATGTCGAGCCGCAGCGCATAGGGCTCGCCCCGCGACTGCCGCGCGCGCCGCTCGTCCTCGCCCATCGCGTCGCGGGAAAACGGAAACAGCGGCGCGCCATCGGGATCCGCCGGCCAGTCCGGCCGCGCCGCCACCGCCCGGCGGATCTCGGCGCGGCTCTCGAAGCTGGCATAGACGAGGCCCATGGCCTCCAGCCGGGCGAGCGCGGCGGCATAGTCGCCCATGTGTTCGGACTGCCGGCGCACCGGCCCTTGCCATTCGAGGCCGAGCCAGGCGAGGTCCTCTTGGATCGCCGCCTCGAATTCCGGCCGGCAGCGTGCGGCATCGATATCCTCGATGCGCAGCAGCAGGCGCCCGCCCAGCGCGCGCGCCATCGCGGCGTTCAGCAGCGCCGAGCGCGCATGGCCGAGATGCAGCAGCCCGTTCGGGCTCGGCGCGAAACGGAGGATGGGCGGGGCGGGCGCGGTCATCGCCCGCCTGTGTAGCGCAGGAAAGGCCGCCTCAATACTGGCGGGCGACCATCATCTTCTTGATTTCGGCGATCGCCTTGGCCGGGTTGAGGCCCTTCGGGCACGCCTTGGCGCAGTTCATGATGGTGTGGCAGCGATAGAGCCGGAACGGATCCTCGAGGTCGTCGAGCCGCTCGCCGGTCGCCTCGTCGCGTGAATCGATCAGCCAGCGATAGGCCTGCAGCAGCGCCGCGGGGCCGAGATAACGGTCGCCGTTCCACCAGTAGCTCGGGCAGGAGGTCGAGCAGCAGGCGCACAGGATGCACTCGTACAGCCCGTCAAGCTTCTCGCGGTCCTGCCGCGCCTGCGGCCATTCGCGCTCCGGCGCCGGGGTCTTGGTGTGCAGCCACGGCTCCACCGAGGCATGCTGGGCGTAGAACTGGGTGAGGTCAGGCACCAGGTCCTTCACCACCGGCATATGCGGCAGCGGGTAGATGTTGACGCTCTTGGCCGTCACGTCGTCCATGCTCTTGAGGCAGGCCAGCGTGTTGGTGCCGTCGATGTTCATCGCGCAGGAACCGCAGATGCCCTCGCGGCACGAGCGGCGGAAGGTCAGCGTCGGGTCGACCTTGTTCTTGATCCAGATGAGGCCGTCCAGCACCATCGGCCCGCAATCGTCGCGGTCGACATAATAGGTGTCGACATGCGGGTTCTTCCCGTCATCCGGGTTCCAGCGATAGATCCGGTACTCCGTCAGCCGGTTGGTGCCTTCCGGCTTCGGCCACACCGTGCCGTCGACGAGCTGGGAGTTCTTGGGAAGCGTCAGCTGGACCATGTCGGCCTTCATCCTCGCCTGCGGCCGATGCCGCCGGCCTTATCAATAAACGCGCTTGCGCGGCTCGATGTACTGGATGTCGTTCGAGAGCGTGTAGGTATGCACCGGCCGGTCGTCGAGCTTCACCGAACGCGTGTCGAAATCGACGAAGGCCAGCGTGTGCTTCATCCAGACGGCGTCGTCGCGCTCGGGATAATCCTCGCGCGCATGGGCGCCGCGGCTCTCGGTGCGGGCCGCCGCGCTTTCCATGGTCACGGTGGCGAGGCCGATCAGGTTGTCATATTCCAGCGTCTCGATGAGATCGGAATTCCACACCAGCGAGCGGTCGGTGACGTCGATGTCGTCGGTGCCGGCGAACACGTCGGCGATCAGCTTGCGGCCCTCCTCCAGCACCTCGCCGGTGCGGTAGACGGCGCAATTGTTCTGCATCACCTTCTGCATGGCCAGCCGCAGCTCGGCCGTGGGCGTGCCGCCCGAGGCGTTGCGGAAGCTGTCGAGGCGCGAAAGCGCCAGGTCCGCCGAGCCCTGCGGCAGTTCGGGGTGCTTCTCGCCGGCGGTGACGATGTCGGCGCAGCGCAGCGCCGCGGCGCGGCCGAACACCACGAGGTCGGTCAGCGAGTTGGAGCCGAGCCGGTTGGCGCCGTGGATCGACACGCAGGCGCATTCGCCCACCGCCATCAGGCCGGGCACCACATGGTCGGGATTACCGGCCTTCTTGGTCACCACCTCGCCGTGGAAATTGGTCGGGATGCCGCCCATGTTGTAGTGCACGGTCGGCAGCACCGGGATCGGCTCCTTGGTGACGTCGACGCCGGCGAAGATCTTCGCGCTCTCGGAAATGCCCGGCAACCGCTCGGCGAGGATCGCCGGGTCGAGATGGTCGAGATGCAGGAAGATGTGGTCCTTGTTCTTGCCGACGCCGCGGCCCTCGCGGATCTCCATGGTCATGGAGCGCGAGACGACGTCGCGCGAGGCGAGGTCCTTGGCGGAGGGCGCATAGCGCTCCATGAAGCGCTCGCCCTCGGAATTGGTGAGGTAGCCGCCCTCGCCGCGCGCGCCCTCGGTGATCAGGCAGCCCGAGCCGTAGATGCCGGTCGGGTGGAACTGCACGAATTCCATGTCCTGCAGCGGCAGGCCGGCGCGCAGCACCATGGCGTTGCCGTCGCCGGTGCAGGTATGGGCGCTGGTCGCCGAGAAATAGGCCCGGCCGTAGCCGCCGGTGGCGAGGATGACCATATGCGCCCGGAAGCGGTGAATGGTGCCGTCGTCCATCTTCAGGGCGACGAGGCCACGGCAGCGTCCTTCCTCGTCCATGATCAGGTCGAGGGCGAAATACTCGATGAAAAACTCGGCGTCGTGCTTCAGCGCCGCGCCGTACAGCGTGTGCAGGATGGCGTGGCCGGTGCGGTCGGCGGCGGCGCAGGTGCGCTGCGCCGGGCTCTTGCCGTAGTCGATGGTCATGCCGCCGAACGGGCGCTGGTAGATCTTGCCGGCCTCGGTGCGCGAGAACGGCACGCCCCAATGCTCGAGCTCGTAGACGGCGGCGGGCGCGTGGCGCACCAGATATTCGATGGCGTCCTGGTCGCCCAGCCAGTCCGACCCCTTGACGGTGTCGTACATGTGGTAGCGCCAGTCGTCCGTGCCCATGTTGCCGAGCGAGGCGGCGATGCCGCCCTGGGCGGCGACGGTATGCGAGCGGGTCGGGAACACCTTGGTGATGCAGGCGGTGCGCAGCCCGGCTTCCGAGCAGCCGACCACGGCGCGCAGCCCGGCGCCGCCGGCTCCCACCACCACCACGTCATAGGTGTGGTCGGTGATCGGATAGGCGCTCGCCAGATGCGCGTTGTTCGGGGCGGTGCCGTTGGCGGAAGAGGTCTCGGCCATTGGGTAACTCAGCCTCCGAAGCTGATCTTGAGGATCGCGAACACCCCCGCGCAGCCCATGGCGGCGCAGAAGAAGGTGTTGGCGACGAGTGCGAGCACCTTGGTGCCCTCCGAATGCACGTAGTCCTCGATCACCACCTGCATGCCGAGCCGCATGTGCACGGTGATGGAGACGATCGCGAGGATGAGGATGATGGCGACCACCGGGTGGCCGAGCGTGGCCAGCACCCGCGCCGGGCTTTCACCGGCGACGCAGATCAGCACGCCGAGAAAGGCGAGCGTCAGCGGCACGTTGGCGAGCGCGGTCACCCGCTGCAGCCAGAAATGGCCGGTACCGGAGCGGGCGGAGCCGAGGCCGGCGACGCGGCGGCGCGGCGTGCGCAGGGACGAGCCGGAAAACTCACTCATCGGCTCAACCTTTCACCACAAAGATGACGATCCAGAGCAGCACGGTCAGCGCCACCGAACCGCCGATGGTCAGCTTGGCGAGCAGCTCGCGCGCCTCCGGCCCGAAGCCGTGGCCGGTATCCCAGATGAAGTGGCGCATGCCGCCGAGCATGTGGTGGAGCATCGCCCAGCTGAAGCCGAACAGCATGATCAGCCCGATCCAGCTGCCATAGACGGCGTTCACCGTCTCGAAGGCGGCGTCGGAGCTCGCCGCCGCCACCAGCCACACGATCAGCAGGAAGGTGCCGAAATACAGCGCCACGCCGGTGATGCGATGGACGATGGACATCATCATCGTCAGCATCGGCCGGTAGATCTGAAGATGCGGCGAAAGCGGCCGTCGGGCAGCGCCGTGCAAGTCGGACATGGGAAGGTCCTTCACTCGATGCGGTGTGCGTAGCGGAAACGATTGCAGTTCGCAATCATTCCAAAGGCGACGTCTATAGGTTTTTGGGTGCGTCGCAGCAAGGGCAACCTAGCCTCCCTGGCGAATCTTGTCAGGAGGCAATAGCGATGGTCACGGTCGATTAACCATCTTCGCCATCTAATTGACGGAATGGCGTTGTCAAACGCCGCTATGTAACTGCGTGACGAGGCCCGCTATGCGGCGTGCACGACCTATGCGGCTGACACGGGACCGGATTGCGCGAATCGGCTGGCTGGTCTGCGCGGTGATGGCGCTGATCCTCGGGCCGGCGGTCGTCGGGCCGTTCGCCCGCGCCGAGGCGCAGACCCGCTCCATCGCCTTCCAGGGCGCGACGCGCGACTACATCCTGCACGTCCCCAGAAACGCCCCGCCCGGCCCGCTGCCGCTGGTCATCGCCCTGCACGGCGCCCTGCAGCCGGCGAGCGTCATGCAGCGCTATCTCGACCTCGACGCCGTCGCCGACCGCGAGGGGTTCGTCGTCGCCTATCCCAAGGGCATCAACCTGATCTGGAATGACGGGCGCGCCTCGGTCGCCGGCTTCATCCCGATCCTGCACGCGCGCGACGATGCCGGCTTCGTGCTGGCGGTGCGCGACGAGCTGGTCGCCGAGGGCCTCGCCGATCCCGGCCGCTCCTATCTCATGGGCTTCTCGAATGGCGGCTTCCTCACCGCCTTCGTCGCCTGCCGCTATGCCGACCGCTTCGCCGCCTTCGCCACCATGATGATGACGGTGCCGGTCGGCTATGCCGAATCCTGCAAGCCCTCGCGCCCGGTGCCGATCCTGATGATGAACGGCACCTATGACCCGATCGTGCCGATGTTCGGCCGCCCGACCCCCGGCGCCCGGCTGATGTCGGCGAACGAGGGCGTCGAACTGTTCGCCCGCATCGACCAGTGCGGCGCGCCGGAGGCGGCCGAGGCCCCCAATACCCGCATCCTGCGCTGGGAGCAGTGCGCCGGCGGCGCCGCGGTCGCCTATTACGAGATCGCCGGCGGCCACCAGCCGCCCGCCCAGTCGACCGGCGCCGGCGACGCGCTCGCCGCGCTGCTGCTCGGCCCACGCCGCAGCGGCATCGACGCGCCGCAGGAGATCTGGTCGTTCTTCAAGCGCTTCGGCACCCCGACCCTGCCCGGCGTTGCACCGGCGGGGATCATGGCCGCCGCCCCGGCCAAGCCCGCCGCGGAAAACCCCGCCCAGGCGATGCCCGCGCCGCAGGCCTCCGCCTCCCGCACCCTGTCCGGCCCGCTGCCGCTGCGGCCGGCGGGCGCGGCGCAGGCGGGCCCGGCACAGGCGGGCGCGGTACTGGCGGGTCCCGCGCCGGCAGGTCTGTCGCAGGTCGGCACCACGGCGCTCGCCAGCGTGCCGCTGCCGATGGCCTCGCCGCTGCGCCGCAAATCCGCCAGCGCCGAGTAGCGCCCGACGCCGTTCGAGCGCCCCTGCCTTGGTTTCGCCGCGAGGCGGCGATTTACATCCCTCTGCGTGTCGAAGCAGCGGGTTGCGCGCCCGCGCCGGGTTGACGTTGCGGCTGCGGGACGGCATCGTCCGGCGCGCCGCGGCCCTCAGGCCGTTCGCCGACGCCCGAGCCAACGGGCGCAAGGGTTTATAGGCGGCGAGGCTCCTTGCGTGGGCGCCGCGAGACATGAGGACAGGGTCTGTTGGAGAGTCGGCTCGGACCAAACGGCCTGCGACGCTGGCGCGGCGCGGCGTTCGATCTCGGCGACGAGCCTCCGCTGGGCGTCGACGGCGATACCGAGGAACCGATCAACCGCCGCCGCATCTCCATCCGCTGGCTGATGGCGACGCTGCTCACCGGCATCTGCGGCGCCGCGCTGATGGGCGGGGCCGTCTATGCGGCGCTCGACAACGAATACCGCTTCGCCCAGTCGCCCGAGACCGTGCGCTCGGCCCTGCGCGGCGCGCTTGCCGCCGGCGAGCGGCCCTCCAACGTCGCCCGCAAGGGCGACCGCATGTCGATCATCAACGAAAGCTTCAACGCCCGGCAGACGCTGCGCCTGTCGACCACCTCCAAGGTCGGCGACCGCGAGGTCATCCGCGTGCGGGCGGTGACCCGCGTCAACACCAATCTCGCCCAGTCGGTCACCTCCGCCTCGGCCGACGTGCCGCGCTTCAACCCGGCCAAGCTGATCGCCGACACGTCCGACGCCGATGACGACGCCGCCCCGCAGGCCGAGCCGACCGGCGAGCTGACCCTGGTGGTGCGCGACATCGCCAGCCTGCCGCCGAGCACCAAGTTCGCGGCCGAGCTGCCGATGGAAGACGTGCTGATGAAGGTGCGCGAGACCGCCGAGTTCAGCATGCCGCTCACCGACGCCACCATGCCGGCGGCGCTGGCGAGCTTCGGCGGCGGCGCGCTCGGCTATGCGCCCGCCAATGCGGCGGCCGACCCCACCGCCGCCTCCGGCGCACCGGACAATATGAGCGCCTTCGGCAAGTCGGCCGGCGACGCCTCCGGCGGCAACGACTGGAGCGAGCGCGCCGTCGTCGCCAAGAAGGGCGACAGCATCGCCTCCATCCTGATGGATCTCGGCGTTGCGGAGGTCTCCGCCAAGGCGGCGGCCGCCGCCTTCGCCACGCCGGAGCTGCGCGGCCCGCTCGCCCCCGGCCTCCGGCTGAAAGTGCTGCTCGACCCCTCGGGCGGCGCCACGGTGCCGCTGCGCGTCGGGGTGTTCAGCGACGACGGCCACGAGGGCACCATCGCCCTGTCCGACATGGGCACCTTCCTGCCGGTGCAGGAGCCCAACGACGTGCAGGTCGCCGACCTGCCCTCCGACGACGGCGACGAGGATGGCGGCGGCCGCGGCGGCATCACGCTCTACGAGAGCATCTGGGAGACGGCGCTGCGCCACGACGTGCCGCGCCCGGTCATCGAGAACCTGGTCCGCATCTATTCCTTCGACGTCGACTTCCAGCGCCGGGTGCGCGCCGGCGACAGCTTCGAGGTGCTGTTCGACCCGGAGGAGAGCGGCAGCGCCAGCGGCGTGCTCTATGCCGGCCTCACCGTCGGCGGCGAGGAGCGGCGCTATTACCGCTACCAGACCCCGGACGACAATCTCGTCGACTTCTATGACGAGACCGGCAAGAGCGCGAAGAAGTTCCTGGTCCGCAAGCCGGTTTCCGGCGGCACCCTGCGCTCCGGCTTCGGCATGCGCCGCCACCCGATCCTCGGCTTCACCCGCATGCATTCCGGCGTCGACTGGGCCGACCGCGTCGGCACGCCGATCTATGCCGCCGGCAACGGCGTCATCCGCAAGGCGGCCTGGACCTCCGGCTATGGCCGCCGCACCGAGATCCAGCACGCCAACGGCTATGTGACCACCTATTCGCACCAGTCTGGCTTCGCCAAGGGCATCCGCGACGGCGTGCGGGTCCGCCAGGGCCAGCTCATCGGCTATCTCGGCTCCTCCGGCCTCTCGACCGGCCCGCACCTGCACTACGAGGTGCTGGTCAATAACCGCTTCGTCGACCCGATGCGCGTGCGCCTGCCGCGCGGCCGCGCCCTCGATGGCAAGATCCTCGCCGATTTCGAGACCGAGCGCACCCGCGTCGACACGCTGCTCAACCACAGCGCCAGCCCCAAGGTCGCCGGCAACGGCGGTGGCGGCGGCGACGACACCAACTGACCGGCCGGTGGATCGCCCCATGCTCGACGGCCCGCGCCTTTCCCCCCGCTCCGGCCTCCCGACCGACGCGCTGGTCGTGCTGCTGCACGGCTACGGCGCCGACGGGCGCGACCTGATCGACCTCGGCGAGCTCTGGGCCGACAAGCTTCCCGGCGCCGCCTTCGTCGCCCCGCACGCTCCCGAGCCCTGCGCGATGGCGCCGGTCGGCCGGCAATGGTTCGGCTATGTCGAGCGCACCGACCGCGAGCGCTGGATCGGGGTTCAGGCCGCCCAGGCCGCGCTCGACGGCTTCCTCGATGCCGAGCTCGCCCGCCACTCCCTGCCTCCCGGACGGCTGGCGCTGGTCGGCTTCAGCCAGGGCACCATGATGGCGCTGCATACCGGCCTCAAGCGCCCGGCGCCGCTCGCCGGCATCCTCGGCTATTCCGGCCTGCATGTGACGCCCGACGGCCGCGCTGCCGACCCCGTCGCGCCGCTGGTCGTCAGCCGCCCGCCGGTGCTGTTGATCCATGGCGACCGCGACGAGGTGATCCCGCCGCAGGCGCTCCCCCGCTCGCTGGCCAGCCTGGAAGCGGCCGGCGTGCCGGTGCGCGGGCATATGAGCCGCGGCCTCGGCCACGGCATCGACACCGAGGGACTGGTGCTCGGCAGCGGCTTCCTCGCGGAATGCCTCGCCCCGGCGGCGCCCGTCCGCTGAGGCGGAAATCGTGATGCCGCCGCCGCATCGCGATGCTTCACAAGACTGACACGCTACATATAGAGTATCGGCGTGCGTCTCACGGCGCCGATAGTCGTGGGACGCTCCGGTAAAGGAGCAAGTGCTTGTCGGCGACTTTGTCTCCAGGCTCGTGGCCCGCTCTGGTGCTCAATGCGGATTACCGCCCGTTGAGCTATTACCCCCTCTCGGTCTGGTCGTGGCAGGACGCCATCAAGGCGGTGTTTCTCGATCGGGTGAACATCGTCGAATATTACGAGCGGCAGGTTTCCAGCGCGCAGTTCCAGATGCGGCTGCCGAGCGTGGTGTCGCTCAAGACCTTCATCCGCCCGGCGCGCCAGCCGGCCTTCACCCGCTTCAACGTGTTCCTGCGCGACCGCTTCACCTGCCAATATTGCGATTCGCGCGACGACCTCACCTTCGACCACGTGATTCCCCGTTCCCGCGGCGGCCAGACGACGTGGGAGAACGTGGTGGCCGCCTGCTCGCCCTGCAATCTGCGCAAGGGCGGCATGATGCCGGCCGAGGCGCGCATGCTGCCGCGGCAGAAGCCGTTCCAGCCGAACGTCTTCGACCTGCACCAGAACGGCCGGCATTTCCCGCCGAACTACCTGCACGAGAGCTGGGTCGACTATCTCTACTGGGATACCGAACTCGATCCTTGAGAAGCCGGGACGGCTCCCTGGAAAGCCCTCAGCCCTGCAAGCCCTCACCCCCGCCGGCGCAGCCCGGAGAGGGCCACCAGCGTCAGCAGTGCGGCGATCAGCGTGTTCCAGCCGGCAAGCGACAGGCCGAGAAAGCGCCACGCCGCCTCGTCGCAGCGCACCACATGCGCCTGTTGCAGATCCTGCAGCAGATTGGCGGAGGTCGCCGGCGCGCCGCCGGAGCAGGCGGTCGGCCCCGCCCACCAGCGCCACTCGACGCCGGTATGGTAGAGCGCCAGCCCGAAGGCGCCCAGCATGAGCAGCGCCAGCAGCGCCACGCCCCCGCGCGCCAGCCGCGGATGGCCGATTCGCGCCGTCATCGCCACGACGAGGCCGAGCGGCACCGCCGCATAATAGGGCAGCCGCTGTTCGAGGCAGAGCGGGCACGGCGCCAGCCCGACCACCAGCTGGAAGAACCAGGCACCGGCGAGGGTCGCCGCCGCGCCGGCCGCGACGATCAGCGCCGCGCACGCCGCCGGGCTGCGCAAGGTTTCGGGCGAAGGGGTCGGGAAGGACGATGCCATGGTGGAGCTTCCGCAAACGGTCGGGCGCACAGCCATAGACCCTGGCCGGGCGGCCTCCAATTCACATATCGGGGTAGGCGCCGGCGAGCCGCAGCGCCCGCGTCAGCGCCGGCGCGACCACGGAAGCATGGTCCTCGCCCGCCAGCAGTTCGAAGCGCACGTCGCCGCCGGCGCCGAGCGCCGCCCGTGCCCGTTCGGCAAAGGCCCGCGCCCGCCCGGCCATCGCCCGGCCGGCACGGCGGGCGGCGATCTCGGCCGACCCCGGCCGGCCAACCTGCCAGGGCGCGAGCGCCTGCTCCCATTCGCCGACGATCAGGCGCAGGCGCGGCGCCCCGGCGAGATGCGACAGGCCGTCGACGAGCCGCGCCTCGTCCCACCAGATCGAGGGACTGATGGCGACATAGGCGGAGAAACAGTCGCTGTCGCGGCCGAACACGTCGAGCACGAAGCCGCCGGCCAGCGAATGGCCGACCAGCGTCTGGCGTTGCCGATCGATCGGCACCCGCGCGGCCACCGCCGGTTTCAGCTCCGTCTTGAGGAAGGCGAGGAAGGCATCGCGCCCGCCGGTCGAAGGAGGGTCGGTCGGGCTTGGGGCGGCCGCCTCCACGCTCGGCCCGGCGGTGTAGTCAAGGGTCCGCCGGTCGCGGTCATAGAGTCCGCCGGCGGGGGTGCCGATGCCGACCAGAACCGCCGGGCCGATGCCGGTGCCGGCCGGCCGTTCGGCGCCCCGCCTTTGCGCCTCCACCAGGGTCGCGAAGCCGGCATTGGCGTCGAGCAGATAGACCGCCGCGAACCCCTGCGGCGGCGGCGCCGCAGGGGGAATGGCGAGGAAAATGCGGTAGGGCGCCCCGCCGGCGCGAGGCGCGAGATCGAACCATGCGGTGCCGTCAATGACGATAGGTTCCATCCGTCCTGCGCCTCCGCTGTATCCGCTCGCATCTAAACCAGAGCCGCAGCAATGCAAGCGAGGCGGAACAGACTGAAACGATTCTAAATTATTGAGCAGGATCAAAAACTTGACCGACGCGGGCGTCTCGGGCAAGAACCCGGTTCGCCGCTCAGCAAGTCCGGCCGCCCGCAGGGCGCGCCCGCAGGGGACGGAAGTGACCGAACCGTCGCCGCCAGCATCTTCAACGCCGGGCCTGTTGCCGAAGCCGGGCGTGTCGCCGGAGCGGAGGTTGTCGTCGGAGCGGGGCAATTCGCCGGAACCGGCCGTGTCCCCCCTCGCCGCCTATGCAAGCCGCCAGCGCCGGCGGATGGCGCTGCTGGCGGTGCTGCTGGCGGTCATGGCCGCCGGCATGCTCGTCGACATCGCCACCGGCCCCTCCGGCCTGCCGCTCGGCCAGGTGTTGCGCACCCTCCTCGATCCGGCCGGCGCCGATGCCGGCATCCGCGTCATCGTCTGGGAGGTGCGGCTGCCGGCGGCGCTGATGGCGGTGCTGGTCGGCGCGGCGCTGGCGCTCGCCGGCGCGGAGATGCAGACCATCCTCAACAATCCGCTGGCGAGCCCGTTCACCCTCGGCGTCTCCTCGGCCGCCTCGTTCGGCGCCGCGCTTTCCATCGTGCTCGGCCTCGCCGTGCCCGGCCTGCCGGGAGGTTGGAACCTGCCGGTCTTCGCCTTCGCCTTCGCCTTCGGCTCGGTGCTGCTGCTGCAGGCGCTGGCGCGGCTGCGCGGCACCGGGGTCGAGACGCTGGTGCTGTTCGGCATCGCCATGGTGTTTACCTTCAATGCGCTGGTGGCGCTGGTGCAGTTCGTCGCCAGCCAGGAGGCGCTGCAGCAGCTGGTCTTCTGGTCGATGGGCAGCCTCGCCCGCGCCACCTGGGGCAAGCTCGGGGTGCTGGCCACCGTCCTCGCCGTCGTCGTGCCCTTCGCGCTGCGCGATTCCTGGCGGATGACGGCGCTGCGCCTCGGCGAGGACCGCGCCCGCAGCTTCGGCATCGCGCTCGGGCGGCTGCGCTTCGCCTCGCTGCTGCGGGTCAGCCTGCTCGCCGGCACCTGCGTCGCCTTTGTCGGCACCATCGGCTTCATCGGGCTGGTCGCCCCGCACATCGCCCGGCTGCTGGTCGGCGAGGACCACCGCTTCTACCTGCCGGCCAGCGCCCTCACCGGCGCCGGGCTGATGTCGCTGTCCTCGGTGGCGAGCAAGCTCATCGTACCCGGCGCCCTCATCCCGGTCGGCATCGTCACCGCCCTCATCGGGGTACCGTTCTTCATGGTACTGATCCTCTCGCGGCGGGAGCGGCTGTGACGCACGACGCGCGCCTCGACATTGCCGGCCTCTCGGTCGGCTACGGGTCCCGCCGGATCATCGACGGGCTGGACCTCAGCGCGATTTCGGGCTCATCGGTCACCGCACTGGTCGGACCGAACGCCGCCGGCAAGACCACGTTGCTGCGCGCGATCGCCGGGCTGGTTCCGGCGCGCGGCTCGATCCGCCTCGACGGAAGCGAGCTCATGGGCCTCGATCCCGCCGCCTATGCGAGCCGGGTCGCCTATATGCCGCAATCGCTGCCGCCGCGCGTCTCGCTGTCCGTCTTCGAGGCGACCTTGAGCGCGCTCCGGTCGGGCCTTTCCCGCCAAGATATTGCGACGGAAAAGAAATCCCTCGATATCCTGCGCCGTCTCGGCATCGCCGACCTCGCCATGCGCGGGCTCGACGAACTGTCCGGCGGCCAGCGCCAGCTCGCCAGCCTCGCCCAGTGCCTGGTGCGCGAGCCGAAAGTACTGCTCCTCGACGAGCCGACCAGCGCCCTCGACATCCACCACCAGCTGACGGTGATGAAGCTGGTGCGCGAGGTGGCGCGGGAACGCGGCATGATCGTCGTGGTCGTGCTCCACGACATCCCCCTGGCGGCACGGTGGTGCCAACGAATTATCGTTCTTTCACAAGGACATCCCGCAGCGGACGGCACGCCGGAGGCGGCGATCACCCCGGACATGCTGGCGCGGGTCTATAGCGTCGAGGCCCGCGTCGAGCGCTGCTCGCGCGGCTTCGTGCAGGTGATGGTCGACCGCGCGCTCGGCGAATAAGCCTTCTACGCCCGCAGGGTAGCGCCGCCGTCGACATAGAGGTCGGCCATTGTGATGTGCCCGGCGCGGTCGGAGAGCAGGAACACCACCGCCTCCGCCACGTCCTCCGGGGTTGCCAGCTTGCCGAGCGGAATGCCCGCCTTGAAGGCGGCCGGCGAGCCCTCGATCACCCGCGCCGCACCCTGTTCGTCCGCCCACATCCCGGTCTGCATCGGCGTGAGCGTCGAGCCTGGTGCCACGATGTTGCAGCGTATGCCGTGCGGGGCGAGCTCCAGCCCGAGGCAGCGGGTGAACATCGCCGCGGCCGCCTTGGACGCCGCGTAGGCGGCCATGGCGTGGCGCGGAACCCCGGCGGCGTTGGAGGCGACGGTGACCAGCGCGCCACGTCCGCGCGGCTGCATGCGCCGGCCGAGCGCCCGCCCGACCCGGAACACCCCCTTGGCGTTGATGTCGAACACCCGGTCCCACTCGGCATCGTCGGTTTCCAGCACCGTCTGGTGCGACAGCACCCCGGCGACGCTGGCCCCGCAATCGATCGGCCCTTCCTCCGCCTCGATGCGGGCGACCACGTTCTCCACCGCTTCGGTGGATCGCACGTCGAGCACTTCGGTCCGCACGCGGGCGCCGAATTCGGCGGCGATGGGCGCCAGCATGTCGGCATCGCGATCGGTGGCGACGACGCGCGCGCCCTCCTCCGCCAGCAGCCGGACCACGGCCTGGCCTATGCCTCCGCCCGCTCCGGTGACGAAGGCGATGCGTCCACGCAGTCCGGTCTCGCGCATGGGGTTTCCTCTGTTCGCTCACATGCGGCCATCGCCTCGCACAGCACCGGCGCGATGGCGGCGACCGCCTCGCGGCCAGTGAGGTGCGCGTGCAGGCTGGCAATCTCGGTGACGTCGATGCGGCCGGCATAGGGTGCCCATGCCGACGGGTGGAGATCGCGCCCCACATGATCCAGCGCGGCGCGGAAGAAGGTGAGCGGCCCCTCATAGCGCGCGTGGAAATGCCCGCGCACCAGCCGGTTGTTGGCGGAGACCACCCGGACCACGCCGTCGAGGGCGGCTTCCGGCAGGGTGCCCAGCGGGCTGTCGCTCGCCCGCAGGAAGGCGACGACCGAGGCACGATCCAGGGCGAGGCCGGGCAGGCGGTCGGGATCGTGGCCGGCGATGGCGAGCAGCGCCTTCAGCGCCGCCTCGGGCGACGGCTCCGGCTCGGCGCGCCAGCAATCGCTCGGATAGGCATCGAGCAACGCCACCATGCCGACCGATGCGCCCTGACGGCGCAGTTCCACCGCCACTGCCTGGGCGATGATGCCGCCGACCGACCAGCCGAGGAGGTGATACGGTCCGTTTGGCGCGAGGGTGCGGATGCGTCGCGCATAATCCGCCGCCAGCGCATCGAGGCTCGACGGCAGGAGCGCGTGGGGCGACAGCGCCGGCGCCTGAAGGCCATGGACGGCACGGCGCGGCGTCAGCGCCCGTGCAAGCCCGCCATAGCACCAGGCGAGCCCGCCGGCAGGATGGATCGCAAACAGTGGCGGCAATTCCGGTTCGCCCTCCGCCAGCCGGATGACCGGCTCCAGCCCGAAGGCGGCCGAGGCGGCGTCCTCGTCAAGCGCCGCCGCCAGCCCGGCGACGGTGGGGGCGGCGAACAGCGCGCCGAGGCCGGGATCGCGGCCGGAATCCTGCCGCAGCCGCAGCAGCAGCGCCACCGCCTGCAGCGAATCCCCGCCCAGCGCGAAGAAATCGTCCTCCGCCGACAGTTCCGCTTCGACCCCCAGCACCTCCCGGAACAGCGCGGCGATCAACCGCTCGCTCGGCGTGCCGGGCGCTCGCCCCTGCCCGCCGCCGACGTCCGGCTCCGGCAAGGCAGCACGGTCGAGCTTGCCGTTCGAGGTGACCGGCAGCGCCTCGAGCGGCACGATGGCGGACGGCACCATATAGTCCGGCAGCCGTGTCGCCAGCCGGTCGCGCAGCGCCGCCACATCGGTGGCGCCCACGACGTAGGCGGCGATCCGCTGGGCTCCGACAGCGTCGCGGCGGGCGAGCACGGCGCATTGGCGGGCAAGGCCGCTTTGCATGATCGCCGCCTCGATCTCGCCGAGCTCGACGCGCAGGCCGCGGATCTTGACCTGATGGTCGGAGCGACCGAGGAACACCACCGCCCCGTCCGGCCGATGGAAGGCGAGGTCGCCGGAGCGATACATGCGCTCGCCCGGCACGAAGGGATCGGCCAGGAAGCGCTCGGCGGTAAGATCCGGCCGACCGAGATAGCCGCGTGCCAGCTGCATGCCGGCGAGAAAGAGATGGCCGGGGACGCCGGGCGGCTGCGGGCGCATCGCCTCGTCGAGCACGTAGAGCCTTGTGTTCCACACCGGAAAGCCGATCGGCACCGGCCGGGAGCGGTCGTCCGGGCCGGCCGGCCAGAAGCTCACATCTACCGCCGCCTCGGTCGGACCGTAGAGATTGTGCAGCTCGGCCGTGAGCATGCGGTGGAAGCGGTCGCGCAGATCGGCCGGCAATTCCTCGCCCGAGCAGAAGACGCGGCGCAGGCTGAGGCCGCGCACGGCCGGCTCGGCGAGGAAGGCGGCAAGCATGGAGGGCACGAAATGCGCGGTCGTGACGGCCTCGGCACGAAACAGGGCGGCCAGCGCCACCGGATCGCGATGCGCCTCGGGCGAGGCCACCACCAGCACCGCACCGGCAATCAGCGGCAGGAAGAACTCCCATACCGAGACGTCGAAACCCGCCGGCGTCTTCTGCACGATGCGCTCGTCCGGCCCGATGGCGTAGTGGACGCGCATCCATTCCAGCCGGTTGACGATGGCGCGGTGCTCGATGACCACTCCCTTGGGCTCGCCGGTCGAGCCCGAGGTGTAGATGACATAGGCGGCATCTTCGGGCGCCGGCCCGCTCGGCGCAGCCCCCACGGGTTCCGCCGGCCAGTCCGGCGGCGCCAGCACCGGTACATGCGGCGCCAACCGGCCGGCATCCGCCGCCAGGACAAGGGCGAGACAGGGCTTGGCGGAGGCGAGGACGCGGGCCAGCCGCTCGTCGGGATGGGCGAGGTCGAGCGGCAGATAGGCCGCGCCCGCCCGCAGCACCGCCACCAGCGCGACGATCAGCTCCAGCGAACGCGGCAGCGCCACCGCGACGATGGCATCGGGGCCCGCCCCGCCCGCGACCAGCCGCGACGCGAGCGCCGCGCTCCGGCGGTCGAGTTCGCCATAGGAAAGCTCCATCCCCTCGAACCGCACCGCCGACGCCTGCGGGCGTGCGCGCATCTGCGCCTCGATCAGCGCGGCAAGGGTGACGTCCGGCACCGGATGCGCGGTGGCGTTCATCACCACGATATGGCGATGCGCTTCCGCCGCGGTGGCGGTGGGCACCTCGTCGAGCCGCTCGGCCGTCAGCGCGGCGGCGATGAAGGCGTCGAGCCGGCGGGCATGGGCCAGGGTCTCGTCGGCGGCATAAAGGTCGGGATTGGCGTCGACTTCCAGCCGCAGGCCGTCGGCGCCATGAACGCGAAAGGTGAAGGTGATGTCGTCGACCGGTCCGGCGCTCAGCACCTCCAGCCGCGACTCCAGCCCGTCGAAGCCTGGCGCCTCGTCGAAGGGCAGCACATTGACCAGCGGACCGTACAGCCGCCGCTGGCGGCCGATCAGCTTGAGGTCACGCCGCAATTGTTCGCTGCGATAGCGTCCGTGGCGGCGCGCGCGCACCAGGGAACGCGCGACCGTGGCAAGGAAATCGGCGAGCGGCTCGCCGGGGCGAGGCGCCACCCGCAGCGGCAGCACGTTCATCAGCATGGCCGGCACCCGCGCCGCGCGGCTGCCGAGCCGGCCCATATGCGGTACGCCGAGCACCACTTCCGGCGTGCCGGCATGACGCTGGCAATAAGCCGCGCACAGGGCGGTGAGGATGTCCGGCCAGGGAATGGCAACGCGCTGCGCCAGCCTGCGCAGGTTCGCGACGGTGCCGGCGCCGAGCTCCGTCGCCCGCCGGTGGAAGCTGAAGGCGCTCACCGGCGCCCCGGCCGCGAGACTGGCAATCTCGGGCTGATCGGCGAACGCCTCCCGCCAATGGGCGGCGTCGGCGATACGCTTATCCGATGCACGATAGGCGGCGTCCTCGGCCAGCACCGCATCGAGCCCCGGCAGCATGAGCCCCGGCGCATCCGCGCGCCGCCGGGCGTTATAGATGTCGGCTACCCGCTGGGTCAGCAGGATCATGCCGTAGCCGTCGATGGCGAGGTGGTGGATGCGCTGCTGCCAGACATGATGCGCCGGGCCGAGCCGGAACAGCCGCTCGGCGGCAAGCGGGGCGGCCACGGGATCGATGGCGGTTGCCATGTCGCGGGCGATGTCGGCCTGCGCGGCCGCAAGCGGATCGGCCGCGCCCGACACGTCGATCACCTGCAGCCGCGGACGACGGGCGGGATCGAGGCACTGCCGGGGACCGCCGACAGCGTCGATCATGCGCAACGAGAGCGCCTGCGCCTCCCCCACTGCCTGAGCCACGGCCGCGCCGAAGCCATCGAAATCGAGGTCGCCCTTCAGTTCGATATATTGGCCGGTATTGAACAGCGGGTTGGCCGGGTCGAGCCGCTGCGCATACCACAAGCCACTCTGCGCCTCGGTCAGCGGCCAAAAGTCGGGAGCAGCGGACGGGTCGGTCATGGCGATCAGCCGCGCCGCGCCTGCTGGCGCGCGACGATGCCCCACCAGCCGGCAAGCGTCGGATCCTCGGCAAATTCGGAGAATTCGAGGTCGAGCCCGCCCTCGCTCCATTGCAGCACGAGATTCATCGCCCGCATCGAATCGAGGCCGAGATCGATCAGGCTGTCAGCCTCGCCGATCTCGGACGGGTCCTCGTGCAGCATGACAGCAATGTCGCGGCGCATCCGCTCCAGGGTCAGCGTCTCGCGCGGCTCGGCGAGCCGGCGGATATCGGCGGGCTCGATCATCGGAGCGCCTCCATGAGATCGGCGGTGGCGGTGACGACGCCGCAGGTGGCGGCGACATAGGCGAGAGCGCCGTCGTGCTTCTCGCGCGAGAAATCGGCGAGCGCATCGGCGACGAAGAACGGCTCGATATCGCGCATGAACGCATCGGCAACGGTGAGCTGGCAGCCGATATGGGCGTAGATGCCGCTCACGATCAGCTGGTCGCGCCCGCGTGCACGCATCAGGGTCTCCAGATTGGAGCGCTGGAAGGCGCTGTAGCGATGCTTCACCAGCACCAGGTCGCCCGGCTTCGGCGTCAGCTCGGGTATGATCGACTGGTGATCGGGTGACCAGCTCATGCCCGGCCCCCACAGGTCGGCCTGCAGGCCGCGGTCGCGCCGGTCCTGGTCGCCCTCCTGCGCGGTGTAGAACACCGGAACCCCGGCGGCGCGGGCGGCGGCGGCCAGCGCGGCGATATTGGCGATGGCGGGAGCGATCGGCGCCCCGCCGGGCGCGAAGGCGCCGACGAAATAGCCCTGCATGTCGTGGACCAGCAGCGCCGCCCGCTCGCGCGCGAGCCGCCAGGGTGCGCGCGAGGCCGGCAATTCGGCCGGCGCGGGCAACGGATAGGGGGCGATGCGCGGCAATCCCGCCTTCTGTACCATGGATCAGTCTCCCGGCTGGGCGGCAAGGAACTGCCGGCGCAGCGACGCACGCAGTTCCTTGCGGCTGACCTTGCCCACCGCCGTGGTCTCGAAGGCCGGCACGAAGACGATCTGGTCCGGCACCTTGAAGTCGGCAAGGCCGCGCGTGCGCATGAACGCCTTCAGCGCCGCCGCCTTCGGCTGTTCGCCCTGCGCGATCACGAAGGCACAGCTGCGCTCGCCGAGAAACGCGTCCGGCAGCGAGACCACCGCGGCATCGAACACGTTCGGATGGCCGAGCAGATGGTCCTCGATCTCCTCGGCGGAGATCTTCTCGCCGGCGCGGTTGATGTGGTCGCTCGCCCGTCCCTGGACGACGAGACAGCCATCCGGCGTGCGTCGGACCATGTCGCCGGTGCGGTAGAAGCCGTCGGCGGTGAAGGAGCGGGCATTGGCACCCTCATTATTGTGATAGGCGCGGATCGTGTAGGGGCCGCGGGTCAGCAGGTGGCCGACCTCGCTCTTCGTCACCGGCCGGCCCGCGTCGTCCAGGATCAGCACCTCGTCGTCCGGGCTGATCGGCCGGCCCTGCGTGCCGACGATGACCTCCTCCGGGTCGTCGAGGCGGGTGTAGTTGACGAGGCCCTCGGCCATGCCGAACACCTGCTGCAGCGTGCAGCCGAGCGTCGGGCGCACCCGCCGCGCCGCCTCCGGCATGAACTTGGCGCCGCCGACCTGCAGCACCTGAAGGCTCGACAGGTCATGCCGGCTCGCGGGCGCGGCCTGCATCCATAACAGCGCCAGCGGCGGCACCAGGCCGGTGATCGTCACCTTCTCGCGCTCGATCAGCGGGAAGGCCGCCTCCGGGCTCGGCGAAGGCGCCATCACCACGCACCCGCCGGCATGGAGCACGCCGAACGCGCCGGGCGAGCTCATCGGGAAATTATGCGCCACCGGCAGGGCGGCGAGATAGACGCTCTCCGGGGAGAGGCCGCAGATCTCGGCGCTGGCCCGGAAGCTGTAGATATAGTCGTCATGGGTGCGCGGGATGAGCTTGGACAGGCCGGTGCTGCCGCCGGAAATCTGCAGGAAGGCAACCTGCGAGGGATCGGGGTCGCCCGGCAGCGCGGCCGGATCGCCGGCGAGCGTCTCGAACGGCGTGAACCGGCCGGCCTCGCCGACCACGATCACCCGCTCGATCGCCGGCACCTCCCGGCATACGTCTTCGGCGAGGCCGCGATAGTCGAACCCTTCGTGCCGTTCGGCGATGACATAGGCCCGCGCTTCCGCGGTGCGGGCGAAATGCACGATCTCGACCGCCCGATGCGCCGACAGCGCGTAGACCGGGATGAGCCCGGCACGGAACAGGCCGAACACCACCGACAGGAATTCGGGAATGTTCGGCAGTTGCACCACCACCCGGTCGCCGGGCCGCAGCCCCAGCGCCAGCAAGCCGGCCGCCGCCCGCTCGGCCCGGTCGGCGAGTTCGGCATAGCTCCAGCGCTGCGCGCCGCCGACCACCGCGATCCGGTCGGCGTGGCGTATGGCAAGATCGCGCAGCATGCCGGGAAAGGTCTCGCCGCGCCAATAGCCGGCCTGCCGGTAACGCGCAGCGAAGGCGGACGGGAAGGGCTGGATCAGCGGAATCATGCGAGTGCCTCCTCGAAGGCGATCGCCTCGTCGAGGCCGAGGGCGCGCAGCATCGCGGCGAATTTCGCCGCCGTCTCCTCGCCCTCCGCGGCCGGATCGGAGCCCGGCACGATGCCGGCACCAGCATGCAGCCGCGCCGCGCAGCCGGCGATCTCGGCACAGCGCAGGGCGACGTACCAGGCACCGTCGCCCTGCGCGTCGCACCAGCCGACGGCGCCGGCATAGAAGCCCCGATCATGGCCTTCGAGCTCGGCGATGACCTGCGCGGCAGCCGCCCGCGGCGTGCCGCAGACGGCCGGCGTCGGATGCAGCAGCGCGGCGAGCTCGATGCTGGACGGCGAGGAATGGCGCAGCCGCCCGACGATCCGCGTGCCGAGATGCCACATGCTGGCGGTGGAGACGAGGCGCGTCCCCTCCGGCGTGCCGAGATCCCGGCAGAACGGCGCCAGCTCGTCGAGGATGGCGGTGACGACTTCGCCATGTTCGCGCCGGTCCTTGTCCGAGGCCACCAATTGCTCGGCGGCGGCGCGGTCGGCGATCGCATCGGCCGAACGCCGGGCCGATCCGGCAAGCGGAGCGGAGACGACCTCGTCGCCCTTTCGCGACACCAGCAGTTCCGGCGTGGCGCCGACCAGCAGGCGCGGAGCCCCGGTTTCCGTCGGCAGCGGCACGCAAAAGGCCGTGGCCGCGGGGTCCTCGGCAAGCCGGCCAAGCAATGCGCCGGCATCTATCGGCCGGTCGCCGCCCAGCCGCAGCGCGCGGGCGAGCACCACCTTGCGCAGTTCCGGCTGCCGCTGCATCCGTGCCAGCGCCTCGGCGACCGCCATGCGATAGGCGGCGAGCGGCGGTTCGGCCGTCACCTGCCACCGCGGCCCCTCGCCGGCGCGCACCAGTGCCGGCGCGCCGAATGCCGGCAGGGCGGAAGCGCGTCCGTCGCGACGCGACCAATGCTGCGGCCGCAGGAGATGGGCCGGGCGCGTGCGATCATAAGGCAGGGCGCCGACCAGCGCCGGCGCGCCGCCTTCGCCTGGGCGCAGGGCGTCGGCCAGCCGCTGGCCGAGCGTGGTGTCGCCAGCCGCCGGAACAGGTCGGCAGCCCCGCGCCACCACGGTTTCCCTCGACCCGACGAGGACGAAGGGTGACGTCTCGGCGGGGGATGCCGCGGATACGGCCTCCCCGCAGCCGGCCATCTCGGTCGTCTTCATCATCAGCGCTTTGGTCACGGCACAGGTGTCACGGCTTGATCAGCGCGACGGTGTCGCCGAACGGATCGATCATCGGCGCCGACCGTCCGCCGGGCGCGGGACCGGCCGGCGGCGCGGCAGCCGCCGTCTCGCCACCCGCGGGCGCGGCGCCGGCGGCGGGCTGGGGCGGACGCGGCGGGCGCGGACCCATCTTCGACTTGTTGGTGACATAGGCGTTGCCGGTCGCCGGATCGATCGCGACGGTATTCGGCATGGAGCCGGTCACCACATTGGCCAACACGTCCAGCGTCTTGGTGTCGATCAGCGTGACATAGCCGGCGCGGCGGTTGGCGACATAGGCCAGGCTGCGCGCCGGATCGACGGCGACGCCCAGGGCGCTCTCGCCGGTGGGGATCTTCTTGACCAGGCGACCGTCGCCGGCATCGAGGATCACGACCTCGCCGGACCCCTGATGCGCGACGAACAGCTGGTTGCCGTTCGGGTCATAGGCGAGGTTGATCGCGTTGTCGCCGCCCGACGGAAAAGTCTTCAGCACCTTCCCGGCGACCGGATCGATCACCAGCACCTCGTTGCGGTCCATGACCGACGCGAACAGCCGGCCGTTCTTGCCATCCACCGCGATGCCGGTAACGGAGCCGGGCAGGCCGTCGATGCTGCCGGCCAGCGTGTTCGTCGCGCCGTCGATCACCCAGATCGAGCTCGGCACCTCGCCGCGGCCCATGACGCTGACATAGACGCGGTTATTCACCTCGTCGGCGACCGCCTCGCGCACATGCGCCTTGTCGCCCTTCTTCAGATTGGCGACCACCTTGCCGGTGGAGAGGTCGACCACCGCGACCGAGCCGATGCGGGTCTGGGTGGCATAGAGCATCTTGGTCTTGTTGTTGATGCCGAGGCCGAAGGCGGCTTCCGAGCCGAAATCGATGGTCTCCCGGGTCTCCAGCGTCGCCGGATCGAGCGCCAGCACCTTGGCCTCGGTGGAGCCGCGCGTGCCCGCGGACGCCACGTAGAGCCGGTTCATCGGGCCGCTGAACACCAGTTCGTAGACGCCGGGACCCGGCTTCACCATGCGCAGGAATTCCGGCTCCGCCTGCGCGCAGACCGGGGCCAGCAGCAGCGTTGCGCCCAGCAGCAGCGTCCGCAGCGAGGGGACGGCGAAGGGCCTTTCAATCCGGGCGGCGAGGCGCATGGGAAGTCTCCGTTTCATGGCATGCAGGCTTTTGGAATGCGGGCGGCTCAGTCGAGCGCGATCCAGTTCGGCCCGGCGACGGGCACGGCGAGGAAGCGGCGGTTGATCTCGGCGAGGGTGGCGTCGGGATCGAGATCGGCGAACAGCTCGGGATGCGCCCAGCGCGCTATGACCTCGAGCGTCAGCACGTCGAGCGGCGAGTTGAGCATCTGGTGGGCGAGGCCGTAGACGCGGCGGTCGCGCACCGCGCTCATGCCCTCGAAGCCGGGCCGGCGGACGAGCCCGGCCAGCGTTTCCCGCGCCCGTTCCACACTGTATTCCGGTCCGATCAGCAGGCCGGCCGTGCCTTCCATGTGGCTGCCGCCGGTCGCGACATAGATCTGCGGATCCTGGGCGATGGCATATTCGAGATTAAGCTTGCCGAAGGCACCGGAAATCACCGGCGCGCCGATATTGATCGCGCCCACCGCCTCGATCGTCTCGCCGATATTGCCGCGCCCCGGCGAATTGCAGCAATCGGCGGTCATCGCCGCATGCGCCTCGAAGAACAGCCGCGGCTTCTGCGTCGCCGCGAGGCCGGCCACGCGGGTGCGCACCGCCTCGAAATGCGCGCGGCGGAAGGCGATGAAATCCTCGGCCTGCGCCGTGCTCCCTGTCGCCAGGCCGAGCAGGCGCAGGCTCGCCTCCATATTGTCCAGCGGCCGGACGAAGAAATCGACGATGGCGACCGGAATGCCGGCCGCCTCCAGCCGCGACCGCTCCTCATCCGAGGGCTGCGCGCCGAGCGAGAATACCGCGAGGTCCGGCCGGGCGGCGATGATCCGCTCCACCGAGATCGCCGCATTGGCGGAGGAGGTCTGCGGCAAGTCGTTGAGAGCAGGGAATTTTTTCCGATAGTCGTCATAGGCCGACCGCCCGATGCGGTTGATGTCGCGCGGCCAGCCGGCGAGCAGCGACACCGGATCGGGGTGGATCGAGGCCAGTGCCAGCAGGAAGCGGCCATCGCCGATGACGATGCGGCTCGCCGGCTTCGCCAGCCCGATTTCGCGCCCGGTGACGTCCTTCAGTGAGACCTGCGCCGCCGCGGGCCGAGGGATGGCGATCCCGCCAACCAAGGTCAGCGCGAGCGCGCCGAGAACATCACGGCGGCAGGGCAAGATACGATACGGCGTCGTCGAGACGGGCATGGATCAGCTTCACCGGCAGAGCGAAAACAGTGTTGCCTATCCGTTGGCTGAGCCATCCATGTCAACTAAACAATTAGTAATGCTAAGTTTTTAATTGTTCTATTTAAGAGATAGTCTTGGATTTCGGTCCGATATCATCTTTTAATCATTCCAATATGATCTATGCCTGCACATGGAATTTCCCGTCCCGCGCAAGATGTCCGGTAAGCGTCTCCTCCTCGTGGCGCTGGCGGAAGGCGAGCAGCCGCTCCGCGCCTTCCAGCCGCAGCACCGCCGCCGACGGGTCGCCGGCGCGATTTTCCAGCTCGCCGGGATCGACGCCAAGGTCGAAAACGACGGGCGAAAAGCCCGCAAAATGAATATATTTCAATGACTTGGTTCGCACGACCTGCAGGTTGCAGAGGCGGGTCGGCAGGCCGAGCGCCTGCTCCATCTGCCCGGTGACAATGTCGCCGAAATGGAAGCTCCAATGCACCTCGTCGCGCCAATCGGGCGGGGTCTCGCCCGCGCAGAGCCGCAACAGGCTGCTCCCGTCGCAATTGCGCGGCACCGGCAGGCCGGCACCATCGAGAAGCGTCGGCATGAGGTCGATCGACTCGGTGAACAGGTCGACGCTTTTGCCACGCCCGCCATCGGCGCTCGGACGAGGATCGTGGATTATCAAGGGGATATGGGCGGACTGGTCGTAATAGCCGGTCTTCCCCAGCATCCAATGGTCGCCGAGCTGCTCGCCGTGATCGGCGGTGAAGACGATGATTGTGTCGTTCCAGAGCCCCTGTTCCTGCAGCGCCCGGAAGATGCGGCCGAGATGGTGATCCACCTCATGGGCGAGGCCGGCATAGATGGCGCGCATGCGCCGGACGAGGTTTTCGTCGGCCGAGGCCGCCTGTCCAGTCAGACCGATGAGGTGTGCAGTGAGCCCGATCCTGGCGATCAGAGCGGCGATCAGCGGGCTCTGGCCCGCCTCGACCGAGGGGTCGGCGCCGCGCACCGGCGGCGGCATGTCGGCGGGGTCGATCAGCCGGTGATAGGGGTCGGCCGCACCGAAGGGAGGGTGCGGGGCGATGTAGGAGAGATGGGCGCAGAAGGGCGCCTTGCCGACCACGCCGAGCCAGTCGAGGAAGCGGTCGGTGAGGAAGGCGGTTTCCGAATGCTCGGCGGCAAACACCGCCGGCTCGCCGAAGCGGCGCTGGGCGAAGATCGCCTCGCGGCCGGCATCGGGGTCGTCCACCCGGTAGCCGTTCGCCTTCAGATGCGCGAGCCAGGGGGTGGCGCGCTCGGTGAGCACCGTGCCGGCGACGATGCCGGGGGCGAGATTCTCATAGGTGCCGTTGTCGGGGTCGAGCGGCGGCTTGCCGCGCGGGTCGAGCGTGGTGTCGGTATAGCCGAACAGGGTCGGCAGGTAGCCGGCCCGGCGCAATTCCCTGAACAGCGTCGGATGCCGGGCATCGAGCGGCATGCCGTTGGCGACCGAGCGGTGCTTGTGGGCATAGAGGCCGGTATAGAGCGAGGCCCGCGACGGCCCGCAGGGATAGACTTGGCAGTAATGGCTGGCGAAGGAGGTGCCCGCCCTGGCCAGCGCGTCGAGATGGGGGGTGAAGCTGCCGAAGGGCCGGCCGGCGCCCATCAGGTCGCCACGCCACTGGTCGGCGGTGATGAGGAGAATATTCGGACGGCGGGCGGAGGGCGCCGCGCCCTCGGGATCGCAATGGGTCATCGAAAGGCGTCTCGACAGGCTCACGGATGCTGGCGGCAGCGCAAGGAGCGCCCCGCCGCCAGCATAGGAGAGATTCGCGACGCCCGCCCGAAAACCGGAGCCGAAGGCGCTCAGCCGGTCACGGCGTAATGCGCGTCCACCGGCTTGCCGCCATTGATCGGGGTGATGTCCTGCGGGCAGGCGGAGAACACCACGATGCAGTCGCGCGCCGCGCGCAGCGCCACCTTGTCGCCGGCCCTGGACGGCGGGGCGCCCTGCACCAGCCTGAAATCCCCCTCGATGGGGATGTTCATGAACAGGTTGAGCGGTTGCGGGATGTGGTGGAAGTCGACCCCCAGCTCCGCCAGCGCCTCCACCATGTTGTCGGCGCAGTTGCGGTGGTACTCCTTGCAGCCGAGATGCTCGTAGCGCCAGCGGTCGCAGGCGGCCATGATGGTGTCGTGGATGCCCGAGGACGTGTCGGCCTCCAGCACCAGGATCGGTTCGCGACGATTGGTGAACAGCGTGTGGCCGACCGCCGGCATCAGCCGGCCGTTCTCGACGCGGGTATGCTCCATCGACATGAAATGGCTGAGGTCCTCGGGGCAGAACGCCCAGGTGTCGACCACCTGCGTGCCATGGGTGTTGATCACCTCGATGACCTGGCCGGCCTTCAGATGCACGGCCTTGCCGTGACGGGCAGGGATGAGTTCGAGCGACATGTCTTCAATACCTCAGGCAACGCGGGCGCGACGCCGCGCGGCCCAGCGCGGCTGATCGCAGATATGGGCAAGGAACTCGATGACGGTGACGGCGCCGAGATAGGCGGTGACGCCGGTGCCGACATCGAGCGGCGGATTGACCTCGACGAAGTCGAAGGCGACGACCTCATAATTCTCGGCGATGGCCTTCAGGCTGTCGCGCAGCTCGGGATAGGTCATGCCGTTGGGCTCGGCGGAGACGCAGCCGGGCACCAGCGACATGTCGAGCGCGTCGACGTCGATGGAGACATAGACCTTCGCCTCCTTCGGCAACAGCGCGCCGATGCCGGCCGGGCCGAGGGCGCGGAACTCGCCCATCGGGATGATGCGGTTGCCGTCCGCCTCGACGTCTTCCATCATCGGGCGCGCCGAGCGCAGGCTGCGGATGCCGATCTGGGTGAGGCTGAGCTTGGTCGGCATGGCGTTGATATGCCGGAAGGCGTGGCCGTTGGTATGGCGCAGGCCGTCGTCGAAATCGGCATAGTCGCTATGGGCGTCGAAATGCAGCACATGCACCGGCTCCTCAAGCGCCCGGAAGATCGGATAGGTGATGGAATGGTCGCCGCCGAGCACCACCGGCATCGCCCCGGAAGCCAGGATCGCCTTCACGTCGGCGGTGATGTTGTCGAAGGTGCCCTCGACACGGGTCGGCTGCACGTCGACGTCGCCGCAATCGACGATACGGCCCTGGGTCAGCTCCTCGACGAGGTAGCTCTTCTTCGTCTCGGGATCGTAGATGCCGGTGGCGGCGAAGCGCAGCGAATGCTCGCGCAGCGCGCGGGGCGCCATGCGCGAGCCGGGAAGGAAGGGCGAGCCCTCGTCGAAGGGCACGCCGAGCACGGCGATGTCGGCATCGAGGGCCGAGAGGTCCTCGACGATGCGCGCGCGCAGGAAGCTCGGAATGCCGACATAGGGGCGGTTGACGCGGGACATGTGAGCAGGCTCCGTCAGGAATGAGGCGTGTCGCGATGCGACAGCACGAGGTCGAGGAAGCCCTTCAGGCGCGGATCGCGCGGCGCCTCGATGAGCTGGCGCGCCGGCCCCTCCTCGACGACGCGGCCACGATCCATGAAGGCGATGCGGTCCGCCACATTGGCGGCGAAGCCGATCTCATGCGTGACCACCAGCATGGTGGTGCCGGCCTCGGCGAGTTGGCGCAGCACGGCGAGCACCTCGCCGACCAGTTCGGGATCGAGCGCCGAGGTCGGCTCGTCGAACAGCATCAGGGCCGGGTCCATGGCGAGCGCGCGGGCGATGGCGACGCGCTGCTTCTGGCCGCCGGACAGCGCATGCGGGTAGCGCTCCGCCCGGTCGGCGAGGCCGAGGCGGGCGAGCAGGTCGCGGGCGCGGCGGGCGGCGTCCTCGCGCGGGCGCTTCAGCACCACCATCTGCGGGCGGACGATGTTCTCCAGCGCGGTGAGGTGCGGCCAGAGGTTCAGCTGCTGGAACACCAGCCCGATCCTGGGGCGGATGCGGTCGATCTCGCGGGCGCTCTGCCGGCGCACCACGGCGCCGACGCGCTCGCGGCCGAAGGGCTGGCCGGCGACCTCGATGAAGCCGTCGTCCGGCTGCTCAAGCCAGGTGAGGCAGCGCAGGAACGTGCTCTTGCCGCAGCCGGACGGGCCGATCAGCGCGACGATCTCGCCTTGCGCGATCTCCAGATAGACGGAATCCAGCGCGGTGGTGGCGCGGAAATTCTTGGTGAGGCCCTCGACCTTCAAGGCGGGTGTCGTGCTCATCGCGCGGGCCTCCGCTCAAGCGAGAGATAGCGGTCGGCGATGGGATTGCGGACCACGTTCTGGCGCTGGGCGAGGCCGACGCGCGTCTCCAGCCGGCGGGAGATTTCAGCGATCACCGCCGCGATCAGCCAGTAGATCAGCGTCACCGCCGCGAACACCTCGAAGGGGGCGAAGGTGTTCCCCTGCACGACGAGGCTCTGATAGGTGAGCTCCGGCACGGTGATGGAGGAGAGCACGGCGCTTTCCTTCATCATGGTCAGCGTCATGTTGGTCGAGGGCGGGATGACGGTGCGCAGGATCTGCGGCGCCACCACGTTCCACATCGCCTGCGCCGGCGACATGCCGATGGCGCGGGCGCTCTCGAACTGGCCGCGCGGCAAGGCGAGGATCGCCGCGCGCACGATCTCGGCATAATAGGCGCTGACGAACAGCGAGAGCGCCAGCGTGCCGGCGAACATCGCCGGCAGCCGGATGCCGGAGAACGGCAGCCCGTAATAGACCAGGAACAGGATGATGATGAACGGGATGTTGCGCAGCACCTCGACATAGGTGCCGGCGATCAGCTTCAGCGGCCGCGCCGGGGCGAGGGCGAGCAGGGCGACCGCGATGCCGAGCACATAGCCCAGCACCAGCGCCATGAAGGTGACGCGCACGGTGAGCCAGGCGCCGAGCAGCAGGATGTCCCAGTAATCGAGCAGCATCCACGGATCGAAGCGCATGGTCAGGCCCTCGCCACGGAGAAACGGGCCTCGGCGAATTTGCCGGCGAGGCTGAGAACGAGGTTGATCGCCAGGAAGAGCAGCGCGGCGCCGACCAGCGTCTCGAAGGGACGGTAGCTGGCGGCGGAAATCTGCTGGGCGGTGCGCAGCACCTCGACGACGGTGATGACCGAGAGCAGCGCGGTGCCCTTCACCACGATGGTCGCCTCGTTGATCAGCACCGGGATGACGCGGCGGAACAGCTGCGGCAGCACGACCTTCTGCCAGATGGCGCGCGGCTTCAGGCCGAGCGCGGTCGCCGCCTCGATCTGGCCGGGATCGAGGGTGGAGAGCCCGCCGCGCAGCGTCTCCGAGACGAAGATCATCGAATTGAAGGCGATGGCGGCGACGCCGGCCACTTCCGGCCGCATGTCGAGCCCGATCGCGGGGAGCACGTAATAGGCGATGAAGATCTGGATCAGCAGCGGCGTGCCGCGCACGAAGCTGATGACGACGGCGATCACCTCGTTCACCACCGGAAGCTTCGCCGCGCGCAGCACGGTAAGCGCGGTGCCGAGCAGCACCGACAGCGCCATGATGATCAGGGCGAGGCGGATATTGATCAGCGACGCGTCGGCAAGGCGCGGCAGCACGGAGAGGAGATAGTCGAAATTGAACTTCAAGGCCGATGGTCTCCTCTTCGTTGGTCGGGGCCGGTGGGAAGCGAGCCTGCCGTCGGGACGACCGGCCCCCTCCCGCCGGGGAGAGGGAACGGAGCGGGGGCCTATGCGGATTGCGCTCGGCGCGTCACTCGGCGCCGATCACTCCGTGCCGATCATTCGGCACCCGGCGGCAGGTAGCCGGCATCCGGGATCTTCATCTCGAAGCCGAACCACTTCATCTGCAGGGCTTTGAGGCGGCCATCGTCGCGCATCTTCCTGATGGTCGCCGAGATGGCGTCGCGCAGGTCCTTGTCGTCGGGGCGGGTGACCCAGGCGAGATAGGGATAGCCGCCGTCCTTGGGGGTGGCGACGGCGAGCTCGAACAGGTCCGGCTTTTCCTTCACCGTCACCGCCAGCGCCGGCAGCGACTGCATCACCGCGTCGACCTCGCCATTGGCGAGCGCGACATAGGCCTCGGGGAAGGCGGTGAACAGCTTGAGCTCCTTGAAGCCGGTGCCGCCGGCGGCCTTCAGCTTCTCGTCGAGCGCGCGGGCCACCGGCTCGGTGGAGGAGGCGAGCTGGGTCGCCATCACCTTGCCGTTGAAGTCCTCGATCTTGGTAATCGCCTCGCCCTTGCGCTTCATCGTGTAGGGCATGCCGTCGGCGATCGGGAACGTGTAGGCGTAGCGCTTGGCGCGCTCCTCGTTGATGCCGACCGTGGTGGCGACGAAGTCGAACTTGCCGGCCAGCACGCCGGGCAGGATGCCCTGCCAGGGCAGGTCGAGCTGGTTGAGCTTCTTCACGCCGAGGTCCTCGACCACGACGGCGAGGATGTCGGAGCCGTAGCCGACGATCTTGCCGTCCTTGACGAATTCGAACGGCGGGAAGGCGGCCTCGGTGCCGACGGTGACCTCGCCGGTGCGCTTGATCTTCTCCAGCGTGGTCTCGGCGCGTGCGGGCAGGGCAAGGGAAGCGACGCAGGCGGCGCCCGCGGCGAGAACGATCAGTCTCCGGCACATCGGTGTCATGGCAGCAACCCTCTGGTTTTCAATTCGTTTTTAAGAAAGGTGGCGCCAGAGTCCGGGGGAACTCCGGCGCCGGACGCTCCGGTCGAAGACCTGGGGCCGAAGACCCGGATCTCAGGCCTACGGGGCGTCGATGGTGGACGGATCGATCTTCGGCGCGTCCCAGTAATCGGCCCGCACCGCCGCGCCGATCAGGTTGACGATCAGCCGTCCGGCGGTGATGCAGCTGATCATGTTGACGTCGGCCGCGGGGGTGATCTCGACGATGTCCATGCCGACGACCCGGCCCTTGCCGACCAGGCCGTGGATGAGCTTGCGCACCTGGTGGAAGGTCAGCCCGCCCGGCGCCGGCCCTTCCACCGCCGGCATCACCGAGGGATCGAGGCCGTCGGCATCGATGGTGATGTAATACTTGCCGCCGTCGGGGATGCGGGCGAGCACCGCCTCGATGCCGCTGTCGTGCACCTCGAAGGCCGGGATGATGTTGGCGCCGTAGGCGAGCGCCGCCTCAACCTCCTGAGGCCGGCCCGAGCCCTGCGCGCGAATGCCGATCTGGAAGATCTCCTTGATATGCGGCATTTCCGATGCCCGGCGGATCGGGCTGGACAGGCCGTCATGCACGCCGTTCACATGGTCGCGCCAGTCGATATGGGCGTCGACCTGCACGAGGGTGATCGGGCCCTCGTCCTCATAGGCCCGCAGGATCGGGATCGGGATGCCGTGGTCGCCGCCGAGGGTGATCGGCATGGCGCCGGCCTTGAGGATCTTGCGCACCGCCGCCTCGGCGCGGACATAGTGGCTGGTGAGGTCGGTCATGTCGGCCGGCACGTTGCCGACATCCACCGCCTTGATCGCCCTGTTGTCGTAGATCGGGCCGCCGACGTCGAAATCGTGGCGCTGGAGGTGGCGGGTGATGCGGTCGGTGACCGAGCGCACCGCGTCGGGCGCCCTGGTCTGGTCGTTGGTGATGGCGCCGGCGTGATAGGCGCTGCCGTAGGGAATGCCGAGAAAGGCGATATGGGCGTCGAGCGCGTCGAGATCCGTCGAGATCGGCGCGTAGAGCAAGCTCTGATGCGCCTTGGACGGCTCTACGGTGAGCGGCAGGACCATGCGACCTCCTATGGGGCCGGGCCGGCGCCTCGGGGCGTCGACGACGGACCCTGAACTGCGAAACCTGAATGCGGCACCGGATTTGTGCGCGGCATCACGCTAGGCGAGCCTTCCCGGATTAAAAATGTCGCAGAGCGAAACCATGCTTGTATAATGTGCAACATGAACGCCGATACCCCGCCCGCCCGCGCTTCCTCCTCGGTCCCCCCGCTCACCGAGAGCGATCTGCGGCTGCTGCGCATTTTCCGCAGCGTCGCCGAGGCCGGCGGGCTGACCGCTGCGGAGACCGCGCTCGGCATGGAGCGCTCCACCATCAGCCGGCACCTGCAGACGCTGGAGCTTCGGCTGGGCGCGCGGCTTTGCCTGCGCGGGCCCGGCGGCTTCGAGCTGACCGAATTCGGCCGGCGGGCGCTCGACGCGGCGGTGACCGCCTCCGAGGCGTTCGAAGCCATCCGCCACGAGCTGAACCTCGCCCGCCATGTGATGACCGGCGAGCTGAGGCTCGGCATTGCCGACAATTGTCTGTCCAACCCGCGCTCGGCCTTCGCAGCGGCGCTGACCCGCTTCCGCGAACTGGCGCCCGACGTGACGGTGAACCTGTCGATCAAGCTGCCGACCGACATCCTGACCGGACTGCAGGACAAGAGCCTGCATTTCGGGGTGACCGGCGCCGCGCCGGGGGTGGACCGGCTGGTGTTCGAGCCGCTGTTCCTGGAGGATTTCCGGCTCTACACGCTGGCGCGCGAGGGACGGCCGCCGCCGAGCGTGCGCAACCTCGCCCGCGAGGGCTATGGCCTCGTCATGCGCACCAACGACCAGCGCACCCAGATGGCGGCCCGTGAGTTGAAGCTGGAGCGCAAGGCGATCGCCTTCGGCCTGGAGGCGGTGGCGACCCTGCTGGCGAGCGGCGGCTTCGTCGGCTTCCTGCCGGTGCATTTCGTCGAGGCCTGGGCGCCGATCCACCGCTTCGTCGAGGTGGCCGATGCCGGGGACCTCGCCTACGACACCATCTTCTCGCTGGTGACGCTGAAGGACAGGCCGCTGCCGCCGGGCGCGGCGCTGCTGACCCGGCTGCTGCGCGAGATGCAGGGGGCGGAGACGCGCGCCCTCGGCCAGCGCTTCGCGCTGGTGGGCCGCGGCAATTACGTCTAGCGCCTTCCCGGCGAGCCGCGTTTCGCCGAAAAGGCTCCAGGCCGTCGCGTGCGCGCGCTCACGGCACCAGCACCGCCGCGCCCTGCAGCCGCCCGGCGCGCAGGTCGTCCAGCGCCTCGTTGGCCTGCTCCAGCCGATAGACGGTGGTATGCGGCCTGACCCCCGCCTTCGGCGCCAGGGCGAGAAAATCGACGGCATCCTGCCGGGTGAGATTGGCGACCGAGATGAGCTCGCGCTCCTCCCACAGGATCTCGTAGGGAAACTGCGGGATGTCGCTCATGTGGATGCCGCCGCACACCACGCGCCCGCCCTTGCGCACCGCGCGCAGCGCCGCCGGCACCAGCGCGCCGACGGGGGCGAAGATGATGGCGGCGTCGAGCGGCGCCGGCGGGGTCTCGTCCGAGCCGCCGACCCAGACCGCGCCGAGCGCGCGGGCGAGCTCGGCGGCCGGCGCGTCGCCGGGGCGGGTGAAGGCGTAGACCTGCCGCCCCTGCCAGCGCAGCACCTGCGCCAGGATATGCGCGGCGGCGCCGAAACCGTAGAGGCCGATGCGGCTCCCCTCGCCGGCCAGTCCTTCGCTCGCCAGCCGCAGCGAGCGCCAGCCGATCAGCCCGGCGCACATCAGCGGCGCGGCGGCGACCGGGTCGTCGAACCCGTCCAGCGCAAAGGCATAGGCGGCGTCGGCGACCACATGGGTGGCGAAGCCGCCGTCGCGGGTATAGCCGGTGAACAGCGGATCGTCGCACAGGTTCTCCCGCTGCATGCGGCAATAGGGACAGCTGCCGCAGGTATGCCCGAGCCAGGGGATGCCGACGCGGGCGCCGGGCAGCGGCGACGTCACCCCCTCCCCCACCGTCTCGACGATGCCGACGATCTCGTGGCCGGGCACGATGGGAAGCTTCGGATGCTTGAGATCGCCGTCGACGACGTGCAGGTCGGTGCGGCACACCGCGCAGGCCTCGACCCGCAGGCGGATCTCGCCGGGGCCGGGCTCCGGCACGGCACGCTCCTCCAGCACCAGGCGCTCGCCCGGCGCCCGCAGCACCATCGCCCGCATCGCGTGTCTCCCTGCATGGGTGTTCCGGCACCGATGATGGCCGGGGACGGCGTGCATGCGCAACTCGGCGCGACGCCGCGCCGGCGGTCGATGGCGCCGGCATTCCGTCCGGCAGCGGCTTGCGTGGCGGAAATATAGGGTATACCCCTATGCCCTATGAGCCACCTTGCCCACAACAAGACCAAGCTGCTCGCCCGCATCCGCCGGCTGAAGGGCCAGATGGAGGCGATCGAGCGCGCCATCGAGACCGAAGCGCCCTGCGCCGACGTGCTGAACCAGGTCGCCTCGGTGCGCGGCGCCATCAACGGCCTGACCGCCGAATTGATCGAAGACCATATCCACGAGCATGTGCTCGGCGCCGAGGACCCTGCCGCCCGCAAGACGGGCGCGGAGGAGCTGATCGACGTCATACGGACCTATCTGAAATGAATGACAGCCGGCTAAACAATCCGCACGACCATGTCTTCCTCGGCGACAACCACGCCCGCAACGAGCGCCGCACCTGGCTGGTGATCGGCCTCACCGCCACCATGATGGTGGGAGAGATCGCCGCCGGCTCCGCCTTCGGCTCGATGGCGCTGGTCGCCGACGGCTGGCACATGGCGACCCACGCCGCCGCCATGCTGATCACCGCCCTCGCCTATTTCTACGCCCGGCGCAACACGCATAATCCGCGCTTCACCTTCGGCACCGGCAAGCTCGGCGACCTCGCCGGCTTCGCCAGCGCGGTGGTGCTGGCGATCATCGCGCTGCTGATCGGCTGGGAAAGCCTGATGCGGCTCTACAGCCCGATCGCCATCGACTTCCCGCAGGCGATCGCGGTCGCCGTGCTCGGCCTCGCGGTGAACCTCGCCAGCGCCTTCCTGCTGCGCGAGGAGCATCACCACGGGCATGATCACCACCATGGCCACGGGCATCACCCGCACGAGGGGGAGGGTTCGCACGACCTGAACCTGCGCGCCGCCTACCTGCACGTGCTCGCCGACGCGCTGACCTCGGTGCTCGCCATCGCCGCGCTGACGCTCGGCAGCCTGTATGGCTGGCTGTGGCTCGACCCGATGATGGGCATCGTCGGCGGGCTGGTCATCGCCCGCTGGTCCTTCGGCCTGATCAAGGCGGCCGGCGGGGTGCTGATCGACTATATCCAGCCGGGCGAGGACCTGCCGGAGGAGATCCGCGAGGCGGTGGAGACCGATGGCGACGAAATCACCGACCTGCATGTCTGGCAGCTCGGCCCCGGCCATCACGGCGCCATCGTGGCGCTGCGCAGCGCCGATCCGCGCCCGCCGGCCTATTACCGCGCCAAGCTCGCCCATATCCACGACCTGTCGCATGTGACGGTCGAGGTGGAGCCGCGCGCCGCCTGACGCCGGCCGGCGCTCACCAGGAAAGCGTCGGCGTCGCGACCGGCGCGTTCCACAGCTCGAGCTGCGCCTCGTCGAGCAGCGCCAGGGTGATCGACAGCCCCGCCATGTCGAGCGAGGTGACGAAGGTGCCGGTGAGCGAGCGCGCCGGCACGATGCCCCGCGCCTCGAAGAAGCTGCGCGCCAGGCCATAGGCGAGATAGAGCTCGATCGGCGGGGTGCCGCCGAAGCCGTTGACCAGGAGGAGCGGCCGGATGCCCGGCGCGCCCGGCATCGCGGGATCGAACTCGGCCAGGATCGCCTCGCCCAGAAGGCGGACGATCTCGTCGGCGCCTTCGAACCGGGTGCGGTGAAGCCCCGGCTCGCCATGGATGCCGACGCCGATCTCCATCTCCTCCGGCCCGAGGGCGAAGGTCTCGCGCGCATTGTTGGGCATCGTCACCCCGCGCAGCGCCACCCCCATGGAACGGATGCGGGTATTGAGGCCGTCGCCCAGCGCCTTCAGCGCCGCGAGCCCGGCGCCGCGCTCGGCGGCCGCGCCGATCAGCTTCTCGACCACGACGGTGCCCGCCACCCCGCGCCGCCCGCGGCTGCGCACCGACGGCCCGGTGGCGGCGTCGTCCTCGACGATCACCGTCTCGATGGCATGGCGGGAAGCGGCCATCTCGGCGGCCATCTCGAAATTCATCACGTCGCCGTCATAGTTCTTCACCACGAGCAGGCAGCCGGCGCCGGTATCGGTCTCGTCCATCGCCGCGACGATCTGGTCCGGCGTCGGCGAGGTGAAGACATGGCCGGTGCAGGCGGCGTCCAGCATGCCGGGCCCGACGAAGCCGGAATGCAGCGGCTCGTGGCCGGCGCCGCCGCCGGAGATCACCGCCACCTTGCCGGGCACGAGGTCGCGCCGGCGGACGAATTTCCGCCCCTCGCCGAAGACGAGCTGACCCTCATGCGCGCGCACCAGCCCGGCGAGGCTTTCCGCCACGAAACTGTCGGGCGCGTTCATGATCTTCTTCATCGCCCCGCGCTCCGGGCGAATGCCGTCATCGGCAGGCGGCGCAACAAGCGGCTTCTGGCGATCCTCTCACTCACCGGCGTTCACCAGCGCCGCCATCTTCTGCACCAGCTCGACGACGGCATCGTCGAACAGGCGGTTCTTCTTCTCGTCGCCGAAATCCGGCGCCATCAGCGTCAGCGGGCGCAGCTTCTCGCCGCCGCCTATGTCCGGCAGCTTGCCCGGATGCGCGGATTCATAGGCTGCGAGGAAGCGCTCCTGCTCCGCCGGGCTGAAATGGCAGACGCGGACGATCGTCGGCAGGTGCCGGGCCGGCAGCGGCGTCACATAGGCCGGGCTGGTCACCTGGGTGACGAAGCTGCGATGCTTGCCCAGCGCCGCCGCCAGCCGCTGGCGGGTGCCCGACGGCCGGTTGTCGAGGATGCTCGCCAGGATGGTCTTGTAGGCGATGACCGCCTCGTCGCTGGTCTCGCGCGCCATATCTAGCCCTCCGCCCCGCCCGCGCGCAGCATCCCGCGCACGGCGGCAAGGCGCGAGGGCGCCACCGAGAAGTCGCGGAACCCGGCCGCGAGCAGCCGGGCGAGGCCCTGCGGGTCGCCGGCAAGGTCGCCGCAGACCGATACCGGCTTGCCGAGCGCGCGGGCGCTGGCGCTGACCTGGTCCAGCAGGCGGAACAAGGCGGTCTCCGATCGCGCGTTGAGATGGGCGACGGCGGGATTGTCGCGCGCCGCCGCCGACAGATACTGCATCAGATCATTGGTCCCCACCGAAAAGAACGCCACCTCGCCGAACAGGTCGAGGGTCAGCGCCGCGGCGGGCACCTCCACCATGATGCCGAGCGGCGGCCGCACGGCCGGCACGCCGAGGCGGGCGAGCCGGGCCGCCTCTTCCTCGAACAGAAGCGCCATCGCCTCGACCTCCTCCGGCAGGGTGACCATCGGCAGGAGCACGCTCACCGGCCCCAGCACCGCCGCCCGCATCAGCGCGCGCGCCTGGATGCGGGCGAGCTCGGGATGCGCCAGCAGCAGGCGGATGCCGCGCTGGCCGAGGAACGAGGACGGGTTGCCGTCCACCAGCCCCGGCAGCGCCTTGTCGCCGCCGAGATCGAGCATGCGCAGCGTCACCGGCCGGCCGCCGAGCCGGGTGACGATGCGCCGGTAGCAGTCGAGATGCCGCTCCTCGTTCAGCGCCTCGGCCGGCGACAGGAACATGAACTCGGTGCGCACCAGCCCGACGCCGTCCACCGCGGCGGGATCGACCGTTTCGAGGTCGGACAGGCTGTTGAGATTGACGCAGAGCCGCAGCTTCCCGCCCGCGCCCGGCTCCGGCGGGCAAGACGGCGCGGCGGTGGGCGACGGGAGGGCGAAGATCGGCGGGGCGAGAACTGGTGGGGTCGGGGCCGGCTCGACCGGATCCAGCCGCACGAGGCCCTCGCCGCCGTCGACGAGCAGCACCTGCCCGCCCGTCGCCGGCAGCGCACCGAGGCCGATGACCATCGGCACCCCCCGCGCACGCGCCAGCATGGCGACATGGCTGACCGCGCTGCCGGCGGCGAGCGCGATGGCGCCGCCCTTCGACCAGTCATGGGCGAGGAACAGGCTCGGCGGCATGTCGCGCCCGACATAGACCGACCCTGCCGGGAAATCGACGCGGGAACGGCCGGCCAGCGCGTCGAGCACCCGGTTCTTCAGGTCGGACAGGTCGGCGGCCTTCACCGCGAAGGCATCGTCGCCGGCCATGTCGCCGGAAGCGGCATGGGCATCGTTGGCGAAGGCGTCGATATAGGCGTTCATCGCGCCGGCCCAGGCCAGCGCCGCCCCCTCGCCGCGCGCGATACGCTCCAAGGCCGGGGTCAGGATCTCCGCGTCGAGCAGCATCTCGATCTGGAAGTCGAGCACGCCGGCGCTCTGCGCATCCGCCCGCACCGACAGCGCCCGGAGCTCGTCGACCGCCAGCGCCACCGCCGCCGCGAGGGCGCCGCGCGCGTCGCCCTGCGCCGGGCCGGCGGGAGCGGCATCGGGATCGCGCGCGCAGAAGGCCGGGCCCAGCGCCCGGCCGGGCGAGGCGGGCCGGCCGCGCACGTCCTTCAGCCCGCGCGGCTCGCGCGGGCGGGATTCAACCGGGCCGGCCATCGGCGCGGCCATATTTGCGGTCCTCGTCGAAATTGCGCCGGACGAGCTCGCCGAGCGCGACGATCGCCTCCTCCGCCCGCGAGCCTTCCGCCCGGATGCGCAGCCGCATGCCGCGGCGGATGCGGGCGCCCATGATCTTGACGATGCTCTTGCCGTTCAGCCATTCCGACGAGCCGTCCACCGCCACCTCGATGGAACAGGGAAAGCTCTTGGCGAGCCGGGTGAAGGTGACGGAAGGCCGCGCATGCAGGCCGATACCGTGCGTCACCTCGACCTCGGTCTGCCAGCTCTTGCCGGCGCGCTCGCGCGGGAATGGGGGCCGGAGCTCGCTCATCAGGGCGACAGCTCCTCGGCCGTCGCCACCACCTTGGCGAGGCTGGAGCCGCCCGACGCCTCGGCCGCCGCCACCACCGCGCCTTCCACCAGCGGCGCGTTGCAGATGGCGACCTTCGCCGCGCGGGACTTGCCGAGGCGCTCGACCGCCATCTCGCTATTGGTTTCGGCACCGCCGAGATCGACGAATACCGCGACCCCGGCCTCCGACCACGCTGCCTCGATCGCCGCCTGGATGCCGGCCACATGGGTGCCGAGCCCGCCCTCGGCATTGCCGCCGGCAAAGGCGAGCGGCACGCAGTCGCCGACCATCTGGCGCACCATGTCGGCCGCCCCCCGTGCCACCAGCGGCGAGTGCGACACGATCACGATGCCCACATTGGCGGCCGAAGCGGCAGCACCCGAAGCGACATCCGAAGCGACGCCTGCGGTCATGAAGCGACATGCTCCTCGAAATAGAGGCAGATGGTGGCGGTGAGCAGGGCGCAGCTGGAGGCGCCCGGATCCTCATGGCCGATGGAGCGCGGGCCGAGGAAGGAGGCCCGCCCCCGCCGCGCCTGCATCGCCCCGGTGGAATGCGCCGCGACGCGCGCGCAGGCGGCGATGCGATCCGGCGCCGAGCGCCTTAGCACCTCGGCCTGCACCGGGTAAAGCACGTCGAGCAGCGTCTTGTCGCCCGGCCCGGAACGACCGCGGCGGGCCACCGCGTCGATCGCCCGCTCCAGCGTCGCAGCGAAATCATCGGCTTGCGCGTCCTCCGCCAGGCCGCGGCCGAGCTCCATCAGCAGCGTGCCGTAGAGCGGGCCGGCGGCGCCGCCGATATTCATCACCAGGACGAGGCCGATTTCCTCCAGCGCCGCCGGCAGCGGCAGGGCGGCGATGGAGTCGCGCTCGCGATACACCGCCTCCAGGCCGCGGCGCATGTTGGCGCCGTGGTCGCCGTCGCCGATGGCGCTGTCGAGCACGCTCAGATGCTCGCCATGCCGGTCGATCTCGGCGCGGCACAGCGCGATCAGCTCGGCGAGATCGGCGGCGCGCAACTGCATCGGCATGTCTCCCTGCCTCGCCCGCGACGGGCTCATCCCCGCCGCGCCAGCGCCTCGAACACGCTCGCCACCGCCACCGCACCGGGGTCCGGCGAGCCTTCGAGCTCGCGCGCGGCGACATAGGAGGCGCGGCCGGCGCGGGCGTGGGTCATCGCCTTGGTGGCTTCCGCCCCGGCGCGCGCGGCGCCGGCCGCCGCCACGAGGCCCCCCTGCGCCAGCGCCCTGAGGCCCGGATCCAGCGCATCGACCATGGTGCGCGCGCCGGGCGTCGCCCCGCCATAGAAGGTCATGCGGTCGAGGCCGGCCAGCAGCGCGGCGGGCAGGTCGCCGGTCTCGCGCATCGATTTGGCGCTCGCGGTGAAGAAGATCGACATCAGCACCCCGCTCGATCCGCCCATTGCCGAGCCGAGCATCTCGCCGATGGCCTTGAGCGTGGCGCCGGTATCGGCGAGCGGCAGATCGGGCAGCCGCGATTCGACCGCGCGGGCGCCGGCGGCGACGGTGGAGCCGGTATCGCCATCGCCGGCGCGGGCATCGAGGCGGTTCAGTTCCGCTTCGAGGCCGGTCAGCGTGGCGCAGACGGCGCGGATCACCGCCTCATGCGCCGAATCCGCGCTGGCCGGCACCGCCGCCTCGCGCGGCGCCGGCGGGGCGGGCAGCACCTGGACCTCGCCCGCGACGACCACCGGCCGCCAGGACAGCGGCTCGACGGGGGAGGCGAGCGCGGCTTCGCGCGAGGCGTCGAGACGCAGCAGCGACAGCGAGAAGCCGTTCATGTTGAGCGCCGTCATCAGCGCCTGCGGCCCGATGACCAGCTTCACCTGCCGGCCGAGCCGGGAGCGCAGCACGCTGTCGGCGATCAGGCTCATCTCCAGCGGCGGCACCGCGCCGAGATTGTTGATCAGCAGCGCGTAGGAGGCACCGGGCGCGAGTTCCGCCCCGAGCCGCTCGGCCATCAGCGCGACGATGCTGTCGGCCGGCTGCAGCGGAATGCGCTCCACGCCCGGCTCGCCATGGATGCCGAGGCCGAGCTCGCCCTCGTTCTCGCCGAGCCGCTCCTCATGGGGCTGGCCGGGGATCGAGCAGGAGGACAGCGACACGCCGAGCGAGGCGATGTCGCCGGCGGCCGCGCGGGCTGCGGTCGCGACCGCCGCGAGATCCTCGCCCGCCTCGGCGCGATGGCCGGCGATCTTGTGCACGAACAGCGTGCCGGCGACGCCGCGCGGCTGGGCGATATCCGGCAGGGCGATATCGTCGGCGACGATCACCATCTCCACCTTGAAGCCCTCGGCGCGGGCGCGCTCGGCGGCGAGGCCGAAATTCAGCCGGTCGCCGGTATAGTTCTTCACCACGAGCAGGCAGCCCGGCTCGCCGGTCACCGCGCGGATGGCGGTGAGCACCGCCTCGACGCTCGGCGAGGCGAAGATCTCGCCCGACACCGCCGCGGTGAGCATGCCGCGGCCGACGAAGCCGGCATGCGAGGGCTCATGGCCGGCACCGCCGCCCGACACCACCGCCACCTTCGACCTGTCCCAGTCGGCGCGCACGACGACCTTGATGTCGGGATAGGTGTCGAGCCGCGCCAGCCGGCCCGGCGGCGAGGTGCGGATGAGGCCATCCAGCGCCTCGGTGACGATGCTTTCGCGGCGGTTGAAGAAATGTTTCATCGCTGCCTTCCAATTCCTATCGGCACTGTACGCGGTACGGCGGTTTCGCCGCCGCCCCGTTCATGTCACGCCAGCCGCTGCCCGTCCTGACCGAAATAAAGCGGGCGCTTGAGCGCCAGGCTGATGCGGTCGCCCGCGCCGACCGGCAGATCGGGATCGGCGAGCGTGACCAGCTTGTGCCCGCCGACCTTGATGTGCAGGTGGTTCTGGTCGCCGAGATGCTCGACCCAATCGACCTCGGCATTGCCGTCCCCGGCGCGGGCGATCTCCAGATGCTCGGTGCGCGCGCCGACGGTGCGCGTGCCGGCCGGCACCGGGCCGCCGGGCAGCAGATCGGCCGGCAGCAGGTTGATATGCGGCTGGCCGAGCCGGGCGGCGACGTGGAGATTGGCGGGATCGCTGTAGATCTGGCGCGGCGTGCCGATCTGCACCAGCTTGCCGTCGGCGAGGATGCCGATGCGGTCCGCCATGGTCATCGCCTCGATCTGGTCATGGGTGACGTAGAGCAGCGTCGAGCCCAGCTCCTTCTGGATGCGCTTGAGTTCGAGGCGCAATTCGCCGCGCAGCTTGGCGTCGAGCGAGGAGAGCGGCTCGTCCATGAGATAGATCGAGGGGCGGCGCACCAGCGCCCGGCCGATGGCGACGCGCTGCATCTCTCCTCCCGAGAGGCGGGTCGAGCGGTTCTGCAGCTTGTGGTCGATGCGCACCATCCGGGCGACCTCGCGCACCCGCGCGTCGAGGGATGCGGCATCCATGCGCCGCGCCGGCGAGCGCAGCGGGAAGGCGAGGTTCTCGTAGACGGTGAGATGCGGGTAGAGCGAATATTGCTGGAACACGAAGGCGACGTCCCGGCTCGCCGGCGCCTGGCCGTTCATCGGCCTGCCGCCGATGCTCACCGTGCCGGCATCCGGCCTCTCCAGCCCGGCGATCAGCCGCAGCGTCGTGGTCTTGCCGGCACCGGTCGGCCCGAGCAGCACCACGAACTCGCCGTCGGCTATATGAAGATCGAGGCTGTCGACGGCACGCTTGTCGCCGAAGCGCTTGGTGACGCCCTTCAGGGTGACATCAGCCATGATGGGCCTCCAGATGTGGCACGTCCCGCTGCATCACCGCACCTTCGTGAAGCTGGGATGGAATGACGCGGCCGGTGCGGCACTCGAACAGCGACAGGCGCTCGCTGGCGAAGGTGAGGCCGACCCGGTCGCCGATATGGTAGTTGCGATCGGCCGGCAGCCGGGCGCGGACGAGGCCGCTGCCCGTCTCCACGGTGACGATCTGGTTGGTGCCGAGATATTCGCTGCCATAGATCGCCCCGCGCAACGGCGAGGCGTCGGAGAAGCGGACATGCTCGGGCCGCACGCCCAGCGCCAGTTCGCCCGGCGCGACATCGGCGCGGAGCTCCGGCATCTGCACGTCGGCCCCGCCGATGCGCGCAATGCGCGCGCCCTTCTGCAACCCGGCGGAGAAGCGTAGGAAATTCATCGGCGGCGAGCCGATGAAGTCGGCGACATACATCGAGGCCGGGCGGTTATAGATCTCCCGCGGGGTGGCGAACTGCTCGATGATGCCGTGATTCATCACCGCGATCTTGTCCGCCATCGCCATCGCCTCGATCTGGTCGTGGGTGACGTAGACGGTGGTGGCGTGGATGCGGTTGTGCAGCTCGCGCAGCTCCCGCACCATCACGTCGCGGAACTCGGCGTCGAGCGTGCCGAGCGGCTCGTCCATCAGGAAGCATTTCGGCCGGCGCACGATGGCGCGGCCGAGCGCCACCCGCTGGCGGTCGCCGCCGGCGAGGCCGGAGACCGACTTGTCGAGGATATGGTCGATCTGCAGGAGGCGCGCGGTTTCTTCTACCCGCTTTCTTATCTCCGCCTTCGCCACCCCCTGCGACAGCAGCGGGAAGCCGATATTCTTGCGCACGTTCATGTGCGGGTAGAGCGCGAACAGCTGGAACACGAAGGCGATGTCGCGCTCGCTGGCGCGGTTGTAGGTGACGTCCTCGCCGCCGAGGCGGATGGTGCCGCCGGTCGGCAGCTCCAGCCCGGCGATCATCCGCAGCGTGGTGGTCTTGCCGCAGCCGGAGGGACCGAGCAGCGCCAGGAACTCGCCATCCGCGACGGTGAAGCTCGAATCCTGCACCGCGACGAAATCGCCGAAGGCCTTGCGGAGGTTTTCGACCTTGATCTCGGCCATGACCTACTCCGGGAACTTCGACACGATCATGAACATGAGCGTACCGACGAGAAGGGTGATGAAGGAATAGGTGTAGAGCACCAGCGCCACCGACTGGAACAGCATCAGGAAGCCGAGGCCGATCAGGGTGATGGCGATGTTCTCCATCGGCCCGCGGCGCAGCAGGAACGGCCGCCGCGGCTTCCTGCCGGGACTCTCGGGCTTGGCGAGGATGTGGTCGGTCATTTGCGCACCGCCCCGAAGGTGATGCCGCGCAAGAGCTGCTTGCGGAGCAGGATGGTGAAGACCAGGATCGGCACCAGGAAGATGGTGGTGCCGGCGGCGACCGCCGGCCAGTCCTGCCCGCCCTCGCCGATGATGGTCGGGATGAAGGGCGGGGCGGTCTGGGCGCTGCCGGAGGTGAGCAGCGCCGCGAAGGCATATTCGTTCCAGGCGAAGATCAGGCAGAAGATGGCGGTCGCGGCGATGCCGGTCGTCGCCTGCGGCAGCACCACTTTCCAGAACGCCTGCAGGCGGGTGTAGCCGTCGATCATCGCGGCCTCCTCGTATTCGCGCGGGATCTCGTCGATGAAGCCCTTGAGCAGCCACACCGCCAGCGAGACGTTCACCGCCGTGTAGAGCAGCATCATGCCCAGCGCCGTGTCGGACAGGCCGAGCTGGCGGTACATCAGGTAGATCGGGATCGCCACCGCGATCGGCGGCATCATCCTTGTCGACAGGATGAAGAACAGCAGGTCGTCGGCCAGCGGCACCTTGAAGCGCGAGAATCCATAGGCGGCCAGCGTGCCGAGCGTCACCGCGAGGAAGGTCGAGCCGAAGGCGATGATCAGCGAATTGGCGAAGCGCGGCAGGAAGTTGGAGGGGCCGGCGATCACCATGTTGCGCTCGCGGGTGACCGCGTCGCACACCCCGTCCGGCGCCGGCAGCGCGGCGATGTATTCCGGCGTCTGCCGCGTGCGGGTGGTGAACAGGTTGCAGTAGCCCTCCAGCGACGGGGTGAACAGGATCTTCGGCGGATAGGAGATCGAGTCCGGCGGCGACTTGATGCTGGTGAGGAAGATCCAGGCGAGCGGCACCAGGGTGATCAGCGCGTAGACGATGACGATGGCGCCGGCCACCCGCTTGGAGGTGGAGCTCGGCTCGACGACCGAATGGGCGGCGGTCATGGACGTGGTCTTGGCGGCGCTCATCTCTGCTTCACCTTGTTGAGGGCCTTGACGTAGATGTTGGCGAGGCCGAACACCGCGACGAACAGCACGATGGCGAAGGCCGAGGAGCGCCCGGTCGCCCAGGCCTCGAAGGCCTCGCGCTTGAGCGCGATCGAGGCCACCTCGGTGGTCGAGCCGGGCCCGCCGCCGGTGAGCAGGTTGACCATGTCGAACATCTTGAAGTTCTCGATGCCGCGGAACAGCACCGCCAGCATGATGAAGGGCAGCGCCATCGGCACGGTGATCGACCAGAACTGCCGCCAGTTGGAGGCGCGGTCGACCTCGGCCGCCTCGTAGATGTAGTCGGGGATGGAGCGCAGCCCGGCGAGGCAGATCAGCATCACATAGGGCGTCCACATCCAGGTATCGACGATGACGATGGCCCAGGGCGCCAGCTTGACGCTGCCGAGCATCTGGATGTCGGAGGTCGGGATGCCGGAGACGAAGGACACCGCATAGGCGAACAGCCCGATCTGCGGCTCGTAGAGGAAGCGCCAGAAATTGCCGACCACGGCGGGCGACAGCATCATCGGGATGAGGATGAGCGTGGTCCAGAAGGCGTGGCCGCGGAACTTGCGGTCGATGAGATAGGCGAGCGTGAAGCCGATCAGCGTCTGCAGCACGATGGTCCAGAACACGAAATGCGCCGTGGTCTGCATCGCGACCCAGATGTCGGGATCGTTCAGCATGCGGGAATAATTGCTCAGGCCCACATTCTGCACCACCGCATTGGGCCGATTGGCGCGGAAATTGGTGAAGGACAGGTAGATCGCCCAGAACAGCGGGAAGATGTTGATCGCCAGCAGCAGCACGATGGTCGGCGCGATGAACAGCCAGGCGATGGCACGGTCCGACAGACCCCGCACCCGGACGGCCAGCGGTTCCGGGGTCGAGCGGGCGGCGGCGTCGGCCGCCCGCTGGACCGCCTTGTCGGCAAAAGTGTTGTTGGAAGTGGTCACTGGCACACCCGAGTTGATGAGCGATGGGGCCGGCTCGGAGCCGAGGGCGGGCTGCGAGGGCCGGGACCCGGCAGGAGAAGCCGGACGCGTCCGGTTCCGGCAGCTTCCTCTCCCCCGCCGGGGGAGAGGAATGGGGCGAGGGGCTTCCGGCGCTCCGCGAGAGCGTTGCCCCCGGCGCCTCCCCTCGCCGACCCGCGGAGCCTGTCCCCGGGCTCGCCGAAGGCAAGACCCGTGGGCAAGTCACCTCTCCCCGACGGGGAGAGGAAAGGGGAACCGGGAGGGCACCCCTCGATCGTCGGGTCTCAGATCTTGCCTTCGTCCTTGAAGACCTCGGTCCAGTCCTTCACCAGGCCGTCGAGCGCGTCCTTCGCCGTGCCCTTGCCGGCGATGACGTAGTCATGGACGCGCTTCTGCATCGCCTGCAGCAGCTCGGCATAGCTCGGCTCGGCCCAGAAATCCTTCACGATCGCCATGGATTCGAGGAAGGCCGGGGCATAGGGCTGGCTGGTCTTGAAGGAGGGCGCGTCCACCACCGCCTTCAGGCAGGAATAGCCGCCGAGCTGCCACCACTTGGCCTGCACCTCCGGCTGGGCGAACCACTTGATGTATTTCAGCGCCGCGTCGCGCTTTTCCGAATAGGACACCACCGAGATGCCCTGGCCGCCGAGCTGGGCGAAGTGAAACTTCTCGGCCGGATTGGCGAAGAAGCCGATGCGCTTGCCGCCGACCTTCTCGTCCTTGTAGAGGCCGGGCCAGGTGAAGGCGAAGTTCATCTGCATCGCCACCTGCCCGGATTTGAAGGCGTCGGCGGATTCGACCATGTAGACGTTGGAGCTGCCGGGCGGGGTGCAGCAATCATAGAGCGCCTTGTAGAATTCGAGGCCCTTGATGGCGTCCGGCGAATTCACGAAGCCCTGCATCTCATAGGGCTTCTTCGGGTTCTCGTACTGGAAGCCCCAGTCATAGAGGACGTTGGTCACGCCCATGGTGATGCCTTCCGAGCCGCGCTCGGTATAGATCGAGGCACCGTAGACGGTCTTGCCGTCGATCTGCCGCTTCTGGAAGAACTCGGCGATCTGCTTGAGCTGGTCATAGGTCTTCGGCGCGGCGAGGTCCCAGCCGTATTTGGCCTTGAATTCCTTCTGCAGCTCCGGCCGCTCGAACCAGTCCTTGCGATAGGTCCAGCCCACCACGTCGCCCATCGCCGGCAGCGCCCAGTAGTTCGGCGTGTTCTTCGGCCATTCGGAATAGCCGACCACCGTCGCCGGCACGAAGTCATCCATCTTGATGCCTTCCTTGGCGAAGAAGTCGTTCAGCTTCACGTAATGGCCGTTCTCCGCCGAGCCGCCGACCCACTGGCTGTCGCCGATGATCAGGTCGCACAGCTTGCCGTGCGAATTGAGCTCGTTGAGGAACCGGTCGGCATAGCTCGTCCACGGGACGAACTCGAACTTCATGTCGATCTTGGTGTTGGCGGTGAAGTCCTTGGACAGTTCGACCAACGCGTTGGCCGGGTCCCACGCCGCCCAGCACAGGGTCAGCTGCTCGGCCTTGGCCGCCTGCGGCACCGATACGGCCGCACACACGGCCGCCATTCCGAAGAGGGATATCCACTTCTTCTGCATGCTCTCCTCCCAGAGAACGAGGCGGGTCGAATGCCCCCTCAATTGATGTCCGCGTCACGGTTCATTGTCCGAGCGCGTTTAGTTTTATGTTTAGTTATGTCGCGATCGCTCAACATTGCAAGCGTAATTCGATGCTGCGCCGCAGCGTCGCAGCGCCGGCATGGCAGATGGCGGACAGGTGCTGGAACCGGGAGGCGAATCCCATGGGCGCCGCGGCGGGCGGCGCGGCATCGGCCGGCGGGCCCACAGCCCGGCGGGGCCGAGCCGGGTCGCTGAAAAGAAAAACGCGCCGACCGGCTTGCGGCGCAAGCGGATCGGCGCGTTTCCGGGAAGCCGGCGGATTGGGCGGAGGCGGTCGGTTCAGCCGGACGTCGCCATTTCCAGCCGCTTGTTGAAGCGCAGCGCCAGCAGCGTGCACACCGCGCCGGAGAGCAGGTAGGCGCCGGCGGCGAGCAGGCCGAAATGGCTGGACAGCAGCAGCGCGGCCAGCGGCGCGAAGCCGGCGCCGAACAGCCAGGCGAAATCATTGGTCAGCGCCGAGGCGGTGTAGCGGTATTTCGGGGCGAAATTCGAGGCGACGACGCCCGAGGACTGGCCGAAGGAAATGCCGAGCAGGGTGAAGGCGAGGATCATGAACACCGCCTCGCCGATGAAGCCGCCGTTCAGCAGCTGCGGGGCGAAGCCGCTGAACACCGCGATCGCCACCGCCGAGCCGCCGAGCAGGTTGCGCCGGCCGATCTTGTCGGCCACCACGCCGGAGGCAAACACCGCGGCAAGGCCGCAGAAGGCGGCGATCGCCTCGATCAGCAGGAAGCGCGTCGGCCCTTCCGAGGTGAACAGGAACACCCAGGACAGCGGGAACACCGTGACCATGTGGAACAGCGCGAAGGTGGCGAGCGGCGCGAAGGCGCCGACGACGATGCCCTTGCCCTCGGCGCGCAGCGTCTCGCTCACCGGCGCCGGCTGCAGGTCGCCGCGCTCGAACAGCTCGACATATTCCGGCGTCACCGCCATGCGCAGGCGGGCGAACAGCGCCACCACGTTGATGGCGAAGGCGACGAAGAACGGATAGCGCCAGCCCCAGCTGAAGAAATCCGCCGAGGACAGGTTGCCGATGAAGAAGGCGAACAGCGCGCTCGCCACGATGAGGCCGATCGGCGCGCCGAGCTGCGGCAGCGCGGCATACCAGCCGCGGCGCTGTTCCGGCGCGTTGATGGCGAGCAGCGGCGCCAGCCCGTCCCAGGTGCCGCCCCAGGCGAGGCCCTGGCCGATGCGCAGCGCCGCCAGCAGCCAGATCACCGCCGCCCCGATCCGGTCGTAGCTGGGCAGGAAGGCGATCGCCACCGTCGAGGTGCCGAGCAGGAACAGGGCGATGGTCAGCTTGGCGCTGCGCCCGTGCCGGCGATCAATCGCCATGAACAGCGCGGTGCCGAACGGCCGCGCGATGAAGGCGAGCGCGAAGATGCCGAAGGAATACAGCGTGCCGGTGAGCGGATCGACATAGGGGAAGACCAGCTTCGGGAACACCACCACCGAGGCGATGGCGTAGACGAAGAAGTCGAAGAATTCCGACGCCCGGCCGATGACGACGCCGACCGCGATCTCGCCGGGGTCCACCTGTTCGGGCTGGTGGCCGTCGGCGTGAATGTGCCGCGCGTCGCGTTCAAGGGTCGACGTGGGTAGCGCCATCGTTCTCACTCAAATCAGAACCGGATAGGATAGGTGGTAACGTCCCGGGCGCTTGAGGCTACCCGATCCGCATGATGCCGTTTATTGCGTGCGATGCAGCAAGCCGGCATTGGACAAATTGTCCAATAGCCGCTTTGCTGCACCGCAGCTAACCGTTCGCCTTCTGGCAAGAACCATAGCAGGTTTTCCATTGCGCCGCCTCCATCTCATCGTCCTGCTCCCGTTGATGGCCGCGCTCGGCGGCTGCAAATTCGAGGTGCTGGCCCCGACCGGCGATATCGCAGCGCAACAGCGCGATCTCTTGGTGGTCTCCACGCTGCTGATGCTGCTGATCATCATCCCGGTGATGGCGCTGACGATATTCTTCGCCTGGAAGTACCGGCAGTCCAACACGGGAGCGACCTACGAGCCGGACTGGCACCACTCCACCCAGCTGGAACTGGTGATCTGGTCGGCGCCGCTGCTGATCATCATCTGCCTCGGCGCGCTGACCTGGATGGGCACGCATCTGCTCGATCCCTACCGCCCGCTGGACCGCATCGCCAGCGGTACGGTGCTGCCGGCCGATGACAAGCCGCTCGAGGTCCAGGTCGTCGCGCTCGATTGGAAATGGCTGTTCATCTATCCCGAGGAAGGCGTCGCCACCGTCAACGAACTAGCGGTGCCGGTCGACCGGCCGATCCATTTCCGCATCACCTCGTCATCGGTGATGAACGCCTTCTACGTTCCCACGCTCGCCGGCATGATCTACGCCATGCCGGCCATGGAGACGCAGTTGCACGCGGTGGCCAACCAGCGCACCGAATCGCGCGGCTTCTCCGCCAATTACAGTGGCGCCGGCTTCTCCAAGATGTTCTTCGCCTTCAAGGCGATGTCCGATTCCGAGTTCACCGCCTGGGTTCGCGAGGCCAAGGAGAGCCCCGACCCGCTCAGCCGCCAGACCTATCTCGACCTCGAAAAGCCGAGCGAGGCGGTGCCGGCGACCTTCTTCAGCGAAATCGACCCGACGCTGTTCGACGCCATCCTCAACATGTGCGTCGAGCCGGGCAAGATGTGCATGCGCGAGATGATGGCCATCGACGCCAGGGGCGGCGCCGGCAAGGAAAGCGCCACCGCCAACGTACTGCCGCTGACCTATGACAAGCACGCGCGGCGCGGCACGGTGTTCGGCGGCAAGCCGTCCTACGTGGTCGGCATCTGCACGCCGGAAGAGCTCGCCACCGCGCTGACCCTCTCGGCCGCACCGGCGCGCGCCGGCGAATCCGGCCCGATCCTCGGCGCCGGCCTGCCCATGCCGACACTGTCGCCGGCCTTCACGCCGATCCTTCTGCCGTCGAGCGAGGCCGTCAGCGGCCCGCGCCGGCCCTCCAACTCCTGACGGGCCCCATGAACGAATCTCCCGTGATCGAACCGAACTTCCTGCTGGGCCGCCTCACCCTGGAGGCGATTCCCTATCATGAGCCGATCCTGGTCGGGACCTTCGCCGTGGTCGCGCTGGGCGGCATCGCGCTGCTGGGCGCCCTCACCTATTTCCGGCTGTGGGGCTATCTGTGGCGCGAATGGTTCACCTCGGTGGACCACAAGAAGATCGGCGTCATGTACATGGTGCTCGGCATCATCATGCTGCTGCGCGGCTTCTCCGACGCCATCATGATGCGCCTGCAGCAGGTCTGGGCCTTCGGCGGCAGCGAGGGCTACCTGCCGCCGCATCACTACGACCAGGTGTTCACCGCCCATGGCGTGATCATGATCTTCTTCGTGGCGATGCCGCTGGTCACCGGCCTGATGAACTTCGTGGTGCCGCTGCAGATCGGCGCCCGCGACGTGTCCTTCCCGTTCCTGAACAATTTCTCGTTCTGGATGACGGTGAGCGGCGCGCTGCTGGTGATGACCTCGCTGTTCGTCGGCGAATTCGCCAAGACCGGCTGGCTCGCCTACCCGCCGCTGTCGGGCATCGGCTACAGTCCCTATGTCGGCGTCGACTATTACATATGGGGGCTGCAGGTCGCCGGCGTCGGGACGCTGCTGTCGGGCGTCAACCTGATATGCACCATCGTGAAGATGCGCGCCCCCGGCATGACCATGATGAAGATGCCGATCTTCACCTGGACCGCGCTCTGCACCAACGTGCTCATCGTGGCGGTCTTCCCGGTGCTGACCGCCACCCTGCTGCTGCTGTCGCTCGACCGCTATCTCGGCTTCAACTTCTTCACGAACGACTTCGGGGGCAACCCGATGATGTACGTGAACCTGATCTGGATCTGGGGCCACCCGGAGGTCTACATCCTGATCCTGCCGGCCTTCGGCATCTTCTCCGAGGTGACCTCCACCTTCTCCGGCAAGAAGCTGTTCGGCTACACCTCGATGGTCTACGCCACCGTGGTGATCACCATCCTGTCCTACCTGGTGTGGCTGCACCACTTCTTCACCATGGGCTCGGGCGCCAGCGTGAACTCGTTCTTCGGGATCACCACCATGATCATCTCGATCCCGACGGGCGCGAAGATGTTCAACTGGCTGTTCACCATGTATCGCGGCCGCATCCGGTTCGAGCTGCCGATGATGTACACGATGGCCTTCATGCTGACCTTCGTGATCGGCGGCATGACCGGCGTGCTGCTGGCGGTGCCGCCGGCCGACTTCATCCTGCACAACAGCCTGTTCCTGGTCGCGCATTTCCATAACGTCATCATCGGCGGCGTGGTGTTCGGCCTGTTTGCCGGCATCGCCTTCTGGTTCCCCAAGGCGTTCGGCTTCCGGCTCGACCCGTTCTGGGGCAAGATGTCGTTCTGGTTCTGGGTGGTGGGCTTCTACTTCGCCTTCCTGCCGCTTTATGTGCTCGGCCTGATGGGCGTGACCCGCCGCCTGCGCGTGTTCGACGACCCCTCGCTGCACATCTGGTTCATCATCGCCGCCTTCGGCGCCTTCCTGATCGCACTCGGCATCGCCTCGTTCCTGATCCAGATCGCCGTCAGCATCAAGAACCGCGACAAGCTGCGCGACACCACCGGCGACCCGTGGAACGCCCGCACGCTGGAATGGGCGACCTCCTCGCCGCCGCCGGCCTATAATTTCGCCTTCACGCCGGTGATCCACGACAGCGACGCCTGGTGGGACATGAAGGCGCGCGGCTATGTGCGTCCGCTCGGCGGCTTCAAGCCCATCCACATGCCGCGCAACAGCGGTACCGGCCCGATCCTCGCCGGCATCAGCTTCGTGCTCGGCTTCGCGCTGATCTGGTACATCTGGTGGCTGGCCGCGCTCGCCTTCATCGCGCTGCTCGCCGTCGCGATCCACCACACCTTCAACTACAACCGCGACTTCGACATCCCCGCCGACGAGGTCGTCCGCACCGAGGAGGAGCGGACCCGCCTCCTCGTCGCGCAGGTGAACGCATGAACACGACCGTGATGACCCAAGGCGCGGCTTCCCTCTCCGAGGCGCCCGTCTTCTACGAAGTCGACGAGCACCCGCATCCCGAGGGCCACAGCACCGCGCTGGGCTTCTGGATCTACCTGATGAGCGACTGCCTCATCTTCGCGGTGCTGTTCGCCACCTTCGGCGTGCTCGGCAGCAATTTCGCCGCCGGCCCCGGCCCGCGCGACCTGTTCGACCTGCCGCTGGTGGCGCTCAACACCTCCATGCTGCTGCTGTCCTCCATCACCTACGGCTTCGCCATGCTGGCGATGGAGAAGGACCGCCGCGCCCAGACCCAGCTCTGGCTGGTGATCACCGGCCTGTTCGGCCTCGCCTTCCTGTCGATCGAGCTCTACGAGTTCCACCACATGATCGCCGAGGGCGCCGGCCCGCAGCGCAGCGCCTTCCTCTCGGCCTTCTTCACGCTGGTCGGCACCCACGGCCTGCACGTCACCTTCGGCATCGTCTGGCTGGTGACGCTGATGGTGCAGGTGCACCAGCGCGGGCTGGTCGCCGCCAATCGCCGCCGGCTGATGTGCCTTTCCATGTTCTGGCACTTCCTCGACGTGGTGTGGATCGGCGTGTTCACCTTCGTCTATCTGATGGGAATGCTGCGATGAGCGCGACTACCCCGACCGCCGTCACGCCCACCGCCGCCATTCCCGACCCGCATGGGCATGGCGGTCACGACACCCATGATTCCGGCGAGGCGCATGGCTCGCTGCGCAGCTACATGACCGGCTTCATCCTGTCGGTCATCCTCACCGCCATTCCGTTCTGGCTGGTGATGAGCGGCGTGCTCGGAAGCGCCACGCTGACCGCCGCGGCGATCATGGCGTTCGCGGTGGTGCAGATCGTGGTGCACATGATCTACTTCCTGCACATGAACGTGCGCTCGGAAGGCGGCTGGAGCATGCTGGCGCTGGTGTTCACCATCATCATCGTGGTGATCGCGCTCGCCGGCTCGTTCTGGGTCATGTACCACCTCAACACCAACATGATGCCCGGCCACGACATGAGGCAGATGCTGTGATCTCGCCGCCGGCCAAGGCCGGCGCGGCAGCGTCCCATGCGGCCAAGGCCGGCGGGGCAGCGTCCCATGCGGCCAAGGCCGGCGCGGCACCGTCCCATGCGGCCAAGGCTGGCGCGGCAGCGTCCCCCACGGCCGGGGCCGGCGGAGAGCCGTCTCCGGCAAAGGCCCGCCGCCCGGCGCGGACGGCGCTGATCCTGGCCTGCGCCGTGCTGGTCGCCGGCTTCTCGGCCCTCGGCATCTGGCAGCTGAAGCGCCTCGCCTGGAAGCTCGACCTGATCGAGCGGGTGGAGACGCGCATCCATGCCGATCCGGTGGCCGCGCCGCGGCCCGCCGCCTTCTCGCCCGCGGACGAATACCGCCGCGTGCGGCTCGACGGCCGCTTCCTCAACGACCGCGAAACCCTGGTGCAGGCGGTCACCGAGCTCGGCGGCGGCTTCTGGGTGGTGACGCCCTTCGTCACCGGCGACGGCGTCACCATATTGGTCAATCGCGGCTTCGTCCCGCCCGAGCGCCGCGATCCCGCGAGCCGCGCCGCCGGGCTGGTCGATGGACCGACGACGCTGGTCGGCCTCCTCCGCCTCGCCGAGCCCGGCGGCGGTTTCCTGCGTGCCAACGACCCCGCCGGCGGGCGCTGGTTCTCCCGCGACGTCGCCGCCATCGCCGCCGCGCGCGACCTTGGCCCGGTCGCCCCCTATTTCGTCGATGCCGACGCCACGGCCAATGAAGGCGGCTTTCCCGTCGGCGGCCTCACCGTGGTGCGGTTTTCCAACAACCATCTCGTCTATGCGCTGACCTGGTTCGCGCTTGCCGGCATGAGCGCGGCGGCGCTCCGGGTGCTGTGGCGCCGGCCGGGCATGGAAGCGTCGGGAGCCGGCACCTCGTGAGTACGGCGATCGGCGACAGCGCCAACAAGAAGAACCTGTTCCTGCTGGTGCAGCTGCGCTGGCTGGCGGTGGTCGGCCAGATCGTCACCGTCCTCGTGGTGCAATACGGGCTCGGCATCGAATTGCCGCTTCGCGAGATGGGCGCGGTGCTCGGCTTCCTGGTGGTGCTCAACCTCGCCAGCCTGCTCTATCACTCCCGGCGGGTGGCCATCACCAATACCGAGCTGTTCCTCGAACTGTTGCTCGACGCCGCCGCGCTGACCATCCAGCTCTATCTCGCCGGCGGTGCCGCCAATCCCTTCATCTCGCTCTACCTGCTGCAGGTGGCGCTCGCCGCGGTGCTGCTGCAGAGCTGGTCGGCCTGGGTGCTGGCGAGCGTGGTGACCGGCTGCTTCGTGGCGATGATGTGGAAGTTCCGGCCGCTGCCGCTGTCGGAAGCGCTGCATGGCGACCTGTTCAGCCTGCATATCAGCGGCACCTTCATCTGCTTCGTCCTCGCCGCCATGCTGCTGGTGCTGTTCATCACCCGCATCGGCCGCAACCTGCGCGACAGCGACGCAAGGCTCGCGGCGCTGCGCCAGCAATCGGCGGAAGAGGACCATATCGTGCGCATGGGCCTGCTCGCCTCCGGCGCGGCGCATGAGCTCGGCACCCCGCTGGCCACGCTCTCGGTGATCCTCAGCGACTGGCGGCGGATGAAGCTGTTCACCGACAATCCCGACCTCGCCGGGGAGATCGCCGAGATGCAGCGCGAGCTGGAGCGCTGCAAGGCGATCGTCTCCGGCATCCTGATGTCCTCCGGCGAGGCGCGCGGCGAGGGCACGATGCGCACCACCGCCGCCGCCTTCTTCGACGAGCTGATGGCGGAATGGCAGGCCAGCCGCTCGCCGCAACGCCTCGACTATGACCGGGCGTTCGACGAGGACGAGGCGATCATCTCCGACATCGCGCTGAAGCAGGTCATCTTCAACCTGCTCGACAATGCGCTGGAGGCCTCGCCCGGCTGGGTGGGCGTGTCGATCCGGCGACACGACAACGTGATCCGGCTGGAGGTGCGCGACCGCGGACCCGGCTTTACCAAGGAAATGCTCGCCGCGTTCGGTACCCCCTATCGCTCGAGCAAGGGTCGGGCGGGAGGCGGGCTCGGGCTTTTCCTGGTCGTGAACGTGGTCCGCAAGCTCGGCGGCGGCGTAGAGGCGGCGAACGAGGCGCAGGGCGCCCGCGTGACGCTCACGCTGCCGCTGGAATCGCTTTCGGTCGAAGCATGAGTCGAGGCACAGACATGGACGAGAAGCTGCTGCTGATCGTCGAGGACGACGCCGCCTTCGCCAAGGCGCTGCACCGCTCCTTCGAGCGCCGGGGTTATGTCGTGCGCATCAGCCAGAGCGTGGAAGGCGTCGAGGCGGCGCTGGAGGGCGCGTCGCCCGGCTATGCGGTGGTCGACCTCAAGCTCGCCGGCGGCTCCGGGCTCGAATGCGTGAAGATGCTGCACGCCGGCGATCCCGCGATGAAGATCGTGGTGCTCACCGGCTTCGCCAGCATCGCCACCGCCGTGGAGGCGATCAAACTCGGCGCCTGCCACTACCTCGCTAAACCGGCCAATACCGACGACATCGAGGCGGCCTTCGAGCGCGCCGACGGCGATTCATCGATCGCGGTGGCGGCACGTCCGACCTCGCTGAAGACGCTGGAATGGGAGTGCATCCACGAGACGCTGGTCGATACCGATTTCAACATATCCGAGACCGCCCGGCGGCTCGGGCTGCACCGGCGCACGCTGGCCCGCAAGCTGGAGAAAAAGCCGCTGCCGTGAGCCTCGCGGGGTAGCGGGCCGCATCGGCCGGTTCCCCGCACCGGACGCGATTGCTGCGGGCGCCCGCCCGCTCCTATGATGCCCGCCGCGGGAAACCTCCCCGAACCGACGGTGTGCGATGCAGCTCCCGATCCGCGCCATCCTCGTCTTCCACACCGTCGCCCGCCTCGGCAGCATCTCCAAGGCGGCGGAGGAGCTGGCCGTCACCCCCTCGGCGGTGAGCCAGCAGGTGCAGGCGCTGGAAGTGCAGCTCGGCCTCGCCCTGATGAGCAAGGTGGGGCGCCGCGTGGTGCTCACCGAGGCCGGCGAGCGCTATTTCGCCACCATCACCGACGAGATGGAGCGCATCGCCGAGGCGACCAACCTGATCCGCGGCTATCGCTCGGTCACCACCCTCACGGTGCGCGCCACCCCGACCCTGTCCAATAAATGGCTGCTGCCGCGGCTCGGCGCCTTTCTCGACCGCCATCCCGATCTCGAGGTGCGCCTCGACGGCACCAACGAGCCGACCGCCTTCAAGCGCGAGGTGGTGGATGTCGAGATCCGCCACGGCGACGGCCGCTGGCCCGGCCTGTTCGTCGAGGGCATGGCGGAGGAGGATTTCCTGCCCGCCTGCTCACCCGACTATGCGCCGCCGGAGAGCCTCGCCGCCGCCGAGCTGCCGCGCTTCCGGCTGATCCACTCGGTGAAGTCGCAGGCGCAATGGCCGCGCTGGTTCGCGCTTGCCGGCGTCCCGTCGGCGGAGCGCTGGGCGCGGGTGCTGTTCGACCGCAGCCACATGGCGATCGACGCCGCAGCCGGCGGCATGGGCATCGCGCTGGAAAGCACGCTGATGATGGAGCGCGAGCTGGAGACCGGCCGCCTGATCTGCCCGGTCGCCGATCCGCCGCCCATCCGCCTGGTGACGCAGTGGATCGTCTGCCCGCACGAGCATCTGCGCCAGCGCAAGGTTCGGCTGTTTCTCGACTGGCTGCGCGCCGAGCGGGCCGGATGGGAGGCCCGCCGCCGCAACGCCCGCGCCACCGCCGAGGCGATGGCCCAGCGCGCCGGCGCCCGCAGGCCCGCGCCGGCCGACTGACGCTCAGGCCGGGAAATTCTCCGTCGCCAGATCGCGCAGCGCCGCGGCGACGATGGCGTCGAGGCCCAGCGTCAGCGACACCGTGACCGCGCCCTCCTCGGCCTCGGGCGGCTCCAGCGTCGCCAGCTGGCTGTCGAGCAGCGTGATGCCGGCGAAATGGCCGGGCCGCGCGCGCAGGCGCTCGGCGATCAGCTCGCGCGGCCCGTCGAGGAACACGAAGCGCACGCCGGCGAGCCGTTCGCGCAGGAAGTCGCGATAGGCGCGGCGCAGCGCCGAGCAGGCGATCACCACCGGCCGGCGCGGCTCCAGATTCGCCGCCGCGCACACCGCCTCCAGCCAGGGCCAGCGCTGGGCGTCGGTGAGCCCGACGCCCCGGCTCATCAGCGCGACATTCTCCGGGCCGTGCAGGAGGTCGGCCTCGATGAAGGCGGCACCGAGGGCGCCGGCGAGCTGTTCGGCGATGGCGCTCTTGCCGGCGCCCGACACGCCCATCACCACCACGAAATCCGGCAACGCCATCGGCAATTCCTCAATAGAGCCCGAGCAGGTGCAGCGGCCCGAGCGTGAGCACCGGGAACAGCACCAGCGCGAAGATCGCCAGCGTCAGCACCGTCATCGGCGCCAGCGAGCCCTTCACCACTTCGTCCACACTCATGCCAGAGACCTGCGCCGCAGCAAAGAGGCAGACCCCCACCGGCGGCGTGACGAGGCCGAGGGTGAGCGTCATCACCGTGACGATCAGGAAGTGGATCGGGTCGATGCCGAGCGCCGCCACCGGCGGCATCAGCACCGGGATGAGGATGAACATCGCCGGGATCGCCTCCATGAAGATGCCGATCAGCAGCAGGAAGACGAAGATCACCAGCAGGCCGGAGGTCGGCCCGAGATTCATCCCGGCGAGCAGCCCGGTCAGCTTTTCCGGCAGCCCCTCATAGGTGAACACCCAGGCGGCGATCTGCGAGGTGGCGGCGATGAACAGGATGGTTCCCGAGATGCGCGCCGTCGAGACCAGGATCTCCGGCACCTCGGCGAGCGGAATGGTGCGGTAGACCACCACGCCGAGCATCAGCACATACATCACCGCGATCGCCGCCGCCTCGGTCGGGGTGAACACCCCCGAGGCGATGCCGATGACCAGGATCAGCGGGGTCAGCATCGGCAGGATGGCGCGCAGCCCGGTGACGACCACCAGGCGCAGGTTGAACGGCGAGGGCGGATTATAGCCGTAGCGTATCGAATAGAAGTGGTTGAACACCATGAAGGCGAAGGCGATGAACAGGCCCGGCACCAGGCCGGCGACCAGCAGCGTGCCGATCGACACGTTGGCGATGGAGCCGGCGATGACGATCAGGATCGAGGGCGGGATGATCGAGGACAGCGTGGCGGTGCACAGCGTCATGCCCACCGCATAGCCCTTGGGGAAGCCGTGGCGCTCCATCGCCTTGATCTCGATGGCGCCGACCGAGGCGATGTCGGCTACCGAGGAGCCGGAGACGCCGGAGAAGATCACCGAGGACAGCACGTTCACATGGCCGAGCCCGCCCGGCATCCAGCCGACCATGGATTCGGCGAAGTCGAAGATGCGCTCGGCGACCCGTCCGCGCTCCATCACCGCGCCGACCAGGATGAACAGCGGCACCGCCACCAGCAGGAACGAGTTCATCGAGGAGAACATCGTCTGGGTGAGCAGGTCGAGCGGCATCGGCGTGAACATCAGCAGCGTCGCGACGCCGGCGAGACCGAGGCCGATGGCGAGCGGCACGCCGAGCGCGCTCAGCACGCAGAAGATGGTGAAGAGGATGACGCTCATCATTGGTAGTGCGCTCCCGTGACGGTGTGGCCGCCGGTGACGTGATGACCGCCGGTCATCGAGACGTCGGCATGGACGATCTCGTCCGGCGGCAGGCCCATTTCCGGCAGCGCGATCAGGTCGCGCCGGCGGCGCAGCGAATCGATGATGGCGAGGATGGCGATGGCCGAGGAGACCGGCATGACGAGGCCGACCGCCCACATCGGCAGCGGCAGCGTCGCCGCTTCCTCGTTCATCATGATCTGCTGCTGGACGAGGGTGATGCCGGTCCAGCCCACCAGCAGGAAGAAGCCGACCGAGAACACGACATAGATCGGCACGGCGATGCGCCGCGACAGGTTCGGCAGCATGGCGAGGAACACCACCACGCGGGCGCTCTCCACCGTGCGGAACCCTGCCGCGAGGCCGAGGAACACCATCCAGATGAACAGGAAGCGCACCGCTTCCTCGGTCCACGGAAGCGGATAGCCGATAAGCCGGCTCACCACCTGCATCAGCACCACGACGAGGATGCCGCCGCAGGCAAGGCCCGCCGCATAGTCGGCGACCACCTCGACCAGCCGGCCGAGCGAGAAGCCGCGGGGAGCCGTATCGGACCGAGACGTATCGGCCGGGGGCGTATCGGGCGAGGACATGAGAACACCACGTATCCGCGAAGGGGGGAGCGGCGGCCACCGGGCCGCCGCCGGGGTTCGGCTCGCCCGCGTCAGCTCTTGCCGGCGAAGGAGGTGGTACGCTGGAAGAAGGACGGATCCTTCACCAGTCCCTCGAACACCGGGTAGAGGCTCTTCGACACCGCGACGAAGCCGGCACGCTGCTCCTGGGTCAGCACGTTGGTCTTCATCCCGTTCTTCTCCAGCAGCGCGATGGAGGCGGCGATGTCGGCGGCGTCGTTCTTCGCCTTCCAGTCCTCGGTCTCCTTCGCCGCCTCGGCAAGCGCGGCCTTGTACTTGTCCGGCAGCGCCTGGTAGCGGCGCGGGTTCATGCCGAGCACCCAGGCGTCGGCGATGTGGTTGGAGATGGTGAGGTATTTCTGCACCTCGTAGAGGCGGGCGCTCACCGGCACGTTGACCGGGTTCTCCTGCCCGTCGACCACGCCGAGCTGCAGCGCGTTATAGACCTCGGCAAAGGCCATCGGCGTCGGGGCCGCGCCCATGGCGCCGAAGAACTTCACCCAGAGCGGGTTGTTCGGCACCCGCAGCTTCATGCCCTTGAGGTCGTCCGGCGAGGCGATCGGCCGCTTGGAATTGGTGATCTGCCGCAGCGGGCGCGACCACAGGTCGAGGCCGACAATGCCGATCTTGGAGAGATCGCCGCGCAATTCCTCGCCGAGCTCGCTGTCGAGATAGGCGCGCAGCTGGTCGACATTGTCGAACAGGTAGGGCACCGCGATGGCGGTGAACTTCGGATTGAAGGTCGAGTAGAGCGAGGTGGCGTTGAGCAGCATGTCGAGCGAGCCGCCCGCCAGCTGCTTCACGCCGGCCGCCGGGTCGCCGCCATACAGGGTACCGTTGGCGAACACCTTGATCTCGAGTTCGCCATTGGTCTTCTGCTTCACCACTTCGGCGAAATGCTTGGCGGCGAGGGTGATTTCCGACGTGTCGGCGTCCGGCGTGGACAGAGTGAGCGTCTCGGCGCCGGCGGGAACCGCGAGGGCGAGCGAGGCGGCGACCAGGAGGCCGCGGATCGAGAAGGCGTTCATGTCGTTTCCTCCGTAACGGGATTCTATGTCCCGGTTTTCAGACGTTGCTTGAGGGTATGAGGCGTCGGCGCGGGCCTTCGCCGGCGGCTTGAGAGTGTCAGGCGTCGGCGCGGGCCTCCGCCGGCTGGTTGGCGCGGCGCATCTCGACGAGAACCGCGCTGTGATCGAGGTCGCCGCCGCCATGGTCGACGAGGCGCTGGAACAGCAGGTCGACCGCGGCGGCGACCGGCAAGGTGAGGCCGTGCGAACGGGCGAAGCGCAGCGCCGTCGACGTGTCCTTCACCTGGTACTTGGCCGGGCCGCCCGGCGTGAAGTCGCTCCTCACCATGCGCTCGCCATGCTGGCGCAGCACGGCGGAATCGGCGAAGCCGCCGAGCAGCGCCTCGCGCACCCGCGCCGGATCCGCGCCGCCGCGCTCGGCGAGCAGCAGCGCTTCCGCCACCGCGCAGATATTCGAGGCGACGATCAGCTGGTTGGCGAGCTTGGCGAGTTCGCCCGACCCCGCCGGCCCGACATGGGTGACGCGGCCGAGCGGTTCGAACAGCGGGGCGAGATCGGCGACCGTGCGGGCCTCGCCGCCGGCCATGATGGCAAGCGTGCCTTCGCGCGCACCGCTCTCGCCGCCGGAGACCGGGGCGTCGAGGTAGCGCAGCCCGCGCCGGGCGCAGGCATCGGCCTGGGCGCGGGCGGTCTCGACCGGGATCGAGCTCATCACCACCAGCGCCGCGCCGGTGCGCATGGCGGCGATGCCTCCCTCCGGCCCGCCGAGCACGGCATCGCAGACCGGGCCGGAGGAGAGCATGCACACCACCGCATCGGCGCCGGAAGCCGCTGCCTTGGCCGAGGGCGCGATCTCGACGCCGTCGGCGGCGAGCGCCTCCGACTTCGAGGCCGTGCGGTTCCAGGCGCGCACCGCAAAGCCGGCGCGGGCGAGGCGGCGGGCCATGTGGCCGCCCATGATACCGGTGCCGATGAAGCCGATCTGGCGGAGCGTGGCCTGCATGGTGATCTCTCCCCTTGGGTCGGTCGTCACGGATGCTGCCGCGCGCCGAAGCGCACCGGCCGTTCCTCGACGATCAGCGACGGAAACGCCTCGCGGAACCGTGCCAGATGCGGCGTTTCCAGATGGGCGTCGAAGGCGGCGCGACTGTCATAGACCTCGTAGAACAGGACGCTGTCCTCGCCCTGCGGTATCACCACGTCGAACTGGCGGCAGCCCGGCTCGTCGGCGAGCGAGTGGCTGGCGTCGTCCTTGGCGGCGGCGAGGAAGGCGGCCAGCGCGCCGGGCTTCACCCGGAATTCGGCGATGACGACGAAGGGCTCGCCTTTGGCTTGGGTCATGTCGTGCTCCTCATCGAAGGCTGGGGCGGCAGACGCGCCGCCCCAGCCTTATTATCACTCGGCGGCTACGCTGGTGCCGGGCCGGAAGCGGTCTTCCATCTCGCGGCGCAGCTTCACCACGTCGAGATCGGCGGTGAGCTCGACATCGTCGACGCTGACGATCTGGTCCTTCCTGATCGGCCGCTTCAGCTTGACATTGTGCGCGAGGCCGATCGGCAGCGCCCGGAGATCGAGGCTGCGCGTCGCCGGAATGGCATTGGCCCACACCGCATAGCCGCCCTCGCCGTCCAGCATCTCGCCGGGCTGCATGTCCTTCTTGGCGGTGGCGACGGCATCGCCGCGGAACTCCCTGGAGCAGCCGGTCGGCTCGTTGCGCAGGCAGGCCGAGAGCACGCTCACCGAGGTTTCCAGCCCGATGATGTGGAAGGGCCGCCACATCGAGGCGTACCAGCCCGACGGATCGGTGAGCAGGCCATATTGCTTGAAGCAGGCGCGGGCATATTCGTTATGCGCCTTGAAGGTGACGAACACGCCGTAGCGGATGTTGTTGTAGACCTCGCGCCCGTCCGGCTCCTGGCTGGCGGCGATGTCGACGAGGCCGGAGCGCGCCATGCGCCCGCCATCCGCCGCCGGGCGGAACACCTTGGCGAGGTCGTGCAGGCCGGCCGGCGGGAAGGTGAGGCCGTCATCGGGGCAATCGAGGCCGGTGCCGTTGGCGACCGCCGCCATCTCGATCGCCGCCTTGGTGCCGTCGGTGAAGGAATTGTACATCTTGGGATTGAAGTCACCGGCCTTCACCTCCTCCTCGGTCCAGCCGAAGAAGCCCCACACGGTATCGGGCGTCGAATAGCGGTAGCGCGGCTCGAAATTCATGCCCTTGCCGGCGGCGGTGATCTCGAAGCCGGTGGCGCGCGCCCAGTCGACCAGTTCGCAGATCAGCGCCGGCTGGTCGCCATAGGCCATGGAATAGATGACGCCCTTCTTACGGGCGCGCTCGGCGAGGATCGGGCCGACCATGACGTCGGCTTCGACATTCACCATCACCACGTGCTTGCCGGCGTCGATGGCGGCGAGCGCGTGGCGGGTGCCGGCGATGGGATGGCCGGTGGCCTCGATGACGCATTCGATCTCGTCGCAGGCCAGCATCGCCGCCACGTCGTCGGTGACGAAGGTCTTGCCGGTCTTCACCGCGTCGCCGGCGCTGGTCGCCGTATAACGCTCCGCCGCCCAGCCGACGCGGGCCAGCGATTCACGCGCCTTGCCGACATTGAGGTCGGCGATGGCGACGATCTGCAGTCCCTCGATGCGCTGCGCCTGCGCGAGCACCATCGAGCCGAATTTGCCGGCGCCGATCAGGCCGGCCCGGACCGGACGGCCCTTGGAGGCGCGGGCTTGAAGCAAGGTCGAGAGATTCATCGTGCGATCCTCAGATGCGGTCCTGTTGTCACTGGCGTCCGGCCGGGGTCGGCGCGGGCCATGGGGTCGCGCCGGCGCGGCAACCCGTTCGGGAGGCGGCGCATGAGGCGTCGATCACGGCCACGCGCGGCCGTGGGGCCGGCGTCGGGGACGGTGCGGGTTGGTTCGAAGCGGCGTTTGTCCTCCGCCCTGAACCGCGGGATGTCCCCGGGGCTCTCGGCGCGGCAGCGATCTGTCGTGCTGCTCGACACGGACCATAGGACCGGACGTCCGTTAGTTCCATTTAGAAAGTCAGTCCGACTTGTTAGCCTGACTTAACGATCACGAGCAGGCCGGCCGCGTGGCCGCCCGCATGGCGCGCCGCGCCTTCAGGAGCCGGCGCGGCGGGCCCAGGACTTGCGGGCACGCCAGAACACCGTGCTGTCGGCATAGCCCAGCGTCTCGGCCAGCCTCGATTTCGGCGTCGCCGCACCGGCGAGCTGATACTCGGCGATGCTCTGCCGATGCTCGCGCACCAGCTCGCGCAGCGAGGCGCCCTCCTGCGCCAGCCGGCGCTGCAGGGTGCGCGGCGGCAGGCCGAGCTCGCGGGCGATGTCGGCGAGATTGATCGGCTTGTGGCCGAGATAGATGCCGATCAGCGCCCGCACCTGTTCCTTGATGCCGGGCGGATGACCGGTGCGCGCGGCAAGGTCGGCGATGTGCCGCTCCAGGATGGCGATAAGGTCCTGGTCCTCGCGGTGATAGACGCGGGTCGCATCCGCCAGCGCCACCACGAGGCGATTGGCCGGCTGGTCGAACAGCAGCGGACAGCGGAAGATGCGCCTGAGGGCAGCGGCATCGGGCGGGGAGCCATGCTCGAAATGCACCTCGACCGGATTCCAGCCGGCGCCGAAGGAGCTGCGTACCATCTGGCAGGAGGCGGCGAGGGTGTATTCGCTGTCCTGCCGGCGCGGCCACAGCGTCGGATCGGTCAGCCGGTAGCTCCAGTGCAGGAACTCGCCCTCCTCGGCGAGGCCGATATCGGTGGCGCCCTGCACCACGTTCATGAATTTCGCCATGCGCTGGAAAGCGGCCTTCAGCGTCGCCGACAGCGAGAACAACATGCCCATCGGCCCGATATCGGCCGGGCGGAATTCGGCGCCGAGCCGGGCACCGAAGGTCGGATCGCCGGTGTGAAGCGCGGCGTCCTCGAATACGGCGATGTAGCGCGCCATCGGCACCAGCGCGTAGGGATCCGCCAATTGCGAGCGCAGAATGCCGTGGCCGGCGAGCAGCATGTCGGTCTTGCCGCTCACACGGTCCAGTTGCTGCACCACGCTGAGGAGAACAGAGGCGCGGATTGCAGCGATTTCAGGCACGCGGCGGTTCAAATTCAATGCATCTGCCCCCTTCGCCATCTCCCGTGCCGTCGCTGGCGCGATTTATCGAATTCTAGGCATGTCAAGCAATTCAGGGACCATCGGCATCCCGATATTCCTCTCAGGAAATAAATCGTCACCATCACCGAGGGGTCCAACATGTCCGTGAATGACGCAGTGCCCATGGCGGCCTCCGACCGCGCGGCATCCGACCGCCTGGCGAGGAATTCCATCGGGCTCGCCCATATCGTGTTCTTCGTCGTCGCGGCCGCCGCGCCGCTGACCGCGGTGGTCGGCGCCTCGCCCGCCGCCTTCGCCTTTGGCAACGGCGCCGGGGTGCCGGGCGCCTTCGTGCTGGCCGGCCTGCTCTATCTGGTGTTCTCGGTGGGCTTCGCGGCGATGAGCCGGCATATCGGCGGCGCCGGGGCCTTCTACACCTATATCGCCCAGGGCCTCGGCCGGCCCGCCGGAGTGGGCGGGGCGATGATGGCGCTGGTCACCTACAGCGCGGTACAGATCGCGGTCTACGCGCTGTTCGGAGTCTTCGTCGCCGGCGCGCTCGCCCCGTTCGGCATCGCCCTGCCCTGGTGGGTCTGGGCCTTCGTGGCGCTGCTGGTGGTGATGGTGTGCGGCCAGCGCAACATCGCCTTTTCCGGCGCCATTCTCGGCGTGTGCATGGTGGCGGAGATCGCCATCCTGCTGCTGCTCGACATCGGCATCCTGCTGCATGGCGGCGGGCCGGAGGGCATCGGCTTTTCCTCCTTCGCCCCGTCCTCGGTGTTCGCCCCCGGCCTCGGCGTGGCGCTGGTGTTCGTGATCGGCTCCTTCATCGGCTTCGAGGCCACCGCCATCTTCGGCGAGGAGGCGGAGAAACCGGAGAAGACCATTCCGCGCGCCACCTATGTGGCGGTGCTGCTGATCACCCTGTTCTACGCCTTCTCGACCTGGGCGGCGGTGCAGTTCTACGGCCCCTCGCAGGTGCAGGCCGTCGCCGAGAAGGGACTGGAGAGCTTCTATTTCAACGCCGCCGGCGCGGTGCTCGGCGACTGGTCGGTGCAGGTGATGAGCCTGCTGCTGATCACCAGCCTGTTCGCCTGCATCCTGTCGTTCCACAACACGCTGAACCGCTATTTCTTCGCGCTGGGCCGCGAGGGGCTGGCGCTGCGCGCGCTCGGCACGGTGCACGAGACGCACGGCTCGCCGCATATCGCCGGCTATGTGCAGAGCGCCACGGCGGCGGCCGTGCTCACCGGCTTCATCGCCGGCGGCGCCGATCCCTATACCGTGGTGTTCTCCTTCATGTCGGCGCTCGCCGTCATCGGCATCCTCGCCGTGCAGGTGCTGGTCTCCATCGCGGTGATCCGCTTCTTCCGCCGCACGCCGACCCGCCACGGCGTCTGGACCACGACCATCGCCCCGGCGCTCGGCCTGGCCGGCCTCATCGGCGCGCTGGCGCTCGTCATCTCCAACCTCGCCCTGCTCACCGGCAGCGAGAGCGCCATCGTCGCCGCCTTCCCCTATGGCATGGCGCTTGTCGGGGTGGCTGGCGCACTATTTGCGCTGGCGATCAAGCGCCGCCGCCCGGACCTCTACGCCACGCTTGGAACGGTGTTCGAATGACCATGCTCGCCCTTCCCTTCCCGAACCGCCGGGCGGCCAGCATGCTGCTGCCTGCTCTCGCCATCCTCCTCGCCCTCGCGGCGGCGAGCGAGGCGCACCTCATCTGCTCGATCTTCTGCATCCACGGGCACGACGCCATGGCGTCCGCTCACACGCCGTCGGCCTTCATGCCGGGCCCGATCTGCGGCCAAGCCCTCACGCCGTGAACGGCTCCCTTCTCCGGAGACATATCCCATGGACGCCAAAGTCACCCTCACCTACCCGCTCGATCCGCTGAGCCTCGACGAGATCGCCGCCGCCGTCGCCATCCTCAAGGCAGCAAAGGCATTGGGCGAGACCATCCGCTTCCCGATCGTGCGGCTGGAGGAGCCGGCCAAGGCCGAGATCAGGGCCTGGCACGCCGGCGCCTCGGTGCCGCGCCGCGCCTTCCTGCTGGCGCTGGACATCACCAGCGGCGCGAGCTTCGAGGCCATCGTCGACCTCTCGGCCAGAAGCGTCGCCGCCTTCGAGCGCCTGCCGACCGACGAGCTGCCCCATGGCCAGCCGCCGATCATGATCGAGGAATTCCTGCGCGCCGACGAGATCGTCAAGAACGACCCCCGCTGGCGCGCGGCGGTGAAGAAGCGCGGCCTCACCGAGGAAGACATCCCGATGGTGCAGATCGACCCGTTCTCCTCCGGCTATTTCGGCCGCGAGTTCGAGCGGGGCAAGCGCATCGTCCGCGCCGTCGCCTACTGGCGCGAGGACATCCGCGACAACGGCTACGCCCACCCCATCGAGGGCGTGGTGGCGGTGGTCGACCTCGTCGAGAACCGGGTGGTCGACCTCGTCGACGACGAGAAGATCATCCCGGTGCCGAGGAAGAAGCGCAATTACGGCCGCGAGGCCTTCCCCGCGACCCGCGAAGGCGTGAAGCCGCTGCATATCGTGCAACCCGAGGGACCGGGCTTCACCGTCGACGGCTGGAAGGTCGAGTGGCAGAACTGGAGCTTCCGCGTCGGCTTCACCCCGCGCGAGGGGCTGGTGCTGCACGAGCTCGGCATCGAGGACCAGGGCCGGCTGCGGCCGATCATCTTCCGCGCCAGCGTCACCGAGATGGTGGTGCCCTATGCCGACCCGACCGCCAACCATTACTGGAAGAGCGCCTTCGATGCCGGCGAATACGGCCTCGGCCGGCTGGCCAATTGCCTGGAGCTCGGCTGCGACTGCCTCGGCCACATCCATTATTTCGACGTGCCGGCGGCGGACGATCTCGGCCAGCCCATGGTGATGAAGAACGCCATCTGCATGCATGAGGAGGATTACGGCATCCTCTGGAAGCATTACGAGTTCCGCAACGGCATCTTCGAGGTGCGCCGCTCGCGTCGGCTGGTGATCTCCTTCTTCGCCACCGTCGGCAATTACGATTACGGCTTCTACTGGTATCTCTACCAGGACGGCACCATCCAGCTGGAAGCCAAGCTCACCGGCATCATCCAGACCGCCGCCGTCACCCCCGGCGAGACCTATCCGTGGGGCGGCATGGTGGATGACGGGCTCGGCGGCCCGACCCACCAGCATTTCTTCAACGCGCGGCTTCATATGGATGTCGACGGCGGCGGCAATACCGTGACCGAGCACGAATTCGCCCCGCGCCCGTTCGGCGCCGACAATCCCTACGGCAATGTCTTCGATACCAGGACACGCGTGCTCGCGCGAGAGAGCGAGGCGGCGGCGCTCGCCAATGGCGAGACCGGCCGCTACTGGAAGGTCTCCAATCCCAACGTCGCCAACAGCGTCGGCAAGCCGCCGGGCTACAAGATGATCGTCTCGGCCTCGCCGCTGATGCTGGCGCAGGAAGAATCGACCGTCGCCCAACGCGGCGGCTTCGCCCGGAAGCACATCTGGGTCACCGCCTTCGACCCCGCCGAAAAATATGCCAGCGGCGACTATCCGAACGTCAATGCCGGTGGTGACGGCCTGCCCCGCTATGTGCAGCAGGATCGGCCGATCGAGAATGCCGACCTGGTGCTGTGGCACTCGTTCGGCCACACCCATGTGTGCAAGCCGGAGGACTTCCCGATCATGCCGGTGGAATATGCCGGGTTCATGCTGAAGCCGAACGGCTTCTTCGCCTCCAACATCGCCATGGACCTGCCGCCCGAGAGGAACGCCCATTCCCGCGACAACCGCGACCAGCCGGAAGCCGGCGATGCCGCGGACAAGGCCGGCGACAAATCCTGCTGCCACTGAGCGGGGCTCGCGGCATTCGGCCATGCCGAGAGGGAGAGCGGTACGCCGCTCCCCTCGTTCGCGGGATCAGGGTCGGGCGGGCCGGAAGGTCCAGAGCAGATTGCCGGCATAGTGCCAGAGCACCAGAAGCCCGGTCGAGATCAGCTGCGCCGGCAGGTAGGGCAGGCCGAGCCCGCGGGTGAGGCCCGTCATCATCAGCGCGTTCAGCACCAGCCCGCAACCGGCCACCAGGAAGAAGCGCGGCGCCGCCTCCCGGTGCGGGCGGTCGCTGCGGAAGGCGATGCGGCGGGCGAGCAGGTAGTTCACCACGCCGCCGGTCAGGAAGCCGCAGGTCGAAGCGACGACCGGATCGATGCCCGCCCCGCTCGCCAGTGCCACCAGCACCGCATATTGCGCCAGCGTGCCGAGCGCGCCGAGCGCCGCGAACAGCAGGAAATGCCGCAGCCGGGCCGCCATCGGTGTCGCTGCGAGGGGCATCGTCACGGCGAACTCCTCACGGTGCCCTGCGGGCCACGGTCACCGAGCCCGGCCCGTTGAAGGAGACCGCCGGCGTTTCCGGGTCGGCATCGTCGTCCCAGGGCAGCGGCTCGGCCACCGGCATATGGCGCGCGCGCAGGTCCACCACCATGGCGAGCGGCACGCCGAGCCGGCTGATGGTGCGGTAGGTCAGGCCGGGCACCAGATCGTCGCAGCCGATATTGCGGGCGGTGAGTAGGAAGTCGGCGTCGTCCCAGCTTTCGGTGATTTCGAGATTGGGACCGAGGAAGGGCTGCACCTGGCCGTCCTCGGAGCAGATCGCCACCTTGTAGGGCTTGGCCGGCGGATGCACGGCGATGCCGGTGCGCAGTGCATTGGCCGCCTCGCGCATGCTCGACGACCAGTAGTCGCCCTCGAAGCGCCCATTGGCCCCGGCAAGGCCGCCGACCAGCTGGTTGTAGCCGACATATTCGTAGGGATGCAGCGCCACGAAGGTCGCCGCGTCGAAGGCGAACAGGCTGCCGGCCACCCCCGCCACCGCGAGGCCGAGCGCCGGCGAGGTCCGCTGCGCCGCCCGCCACAGCGCCGCAAGGCCGAGCGCGGCGGCGAGGCTCGCCGGCGGCAGCACGAACAGGAAGTGGCGGATGCCGTTATAGAGCGGCGGATGCTCGGCGAGCGTGAAGACGACCGGCACGGCGAGCGCCAGCACCAGCGGCAGGAAGACCAGCGCCCGCCGCCGTGCTTCCGCGTCGGCGCGCACCAGGGCAAGGATGGCGAAAGGCAGCGCCGCGACGAGGCCGGCCAGCGAGATTTCCGGCAGCTTGATGAGCAGGTATTCGCTCATATAGGTGCCCGGCACCTCGCCGATCGGCACATCCTTGCCATTGATCAGCGTGGACAGGTCGAAGCTGAAATGGCTGAAGGCGTTCATCGCCGCGACGAGATTGGTCGGCGGCAGCAGCGACCACGGCCAGGCCAGCGCCGTCACCGCCACGGCGAGCAGCCCGGCCGGGATGAGCCGCAGCACCAGCCGCATCATCAGCCGGATATCGCGATGGATCGCGCCGGCGGCGAGCATGGTCACGCCGAGATAGGCGACCGCGAACACGCCGCCGACCCGCAGCCCCAGCGCGCAGCCGACGGCAAGGCCGAGCCCGGCCACGGTGCGCCAGCCCGGCAGGCCCGGCAGGGCGGCCGCCACGCAGGTGACGAAATACAGGCTCCACGCCATCGCGGCGGCGAAGGGCACATCCTTGGTATGGGTGAACATCGCCCCGCCATACATGCCGGTGACGGCCAGCAGGGCGACCGCGAGGATCGCGGTCCTCTCGCCGCCCAGCAGCTTCGCCCAGCGCCACACCGCGAACAGCCCGGCAAGGCCGAAGCCGGCCGAGAGCAGGTGGCGCAGGTCGTAGACCGGCAGGCTTACATAGGGCTCCAGCCCGGCGGCGATCAGGTCGAACAGGCCGCCATAGAGATAGAGGTTGATGTAGTGGAAGGCGCGGTCGTCCTTGAACCCGCTGCCGTACCACTGCCAGAGCAGCTGTCCGTAGGTATGCTGCACCGGCTCGTCATTGCTGATGCCGTAGTCGCGGAACACCACGAGCACCCAGGCGGCCAGCCCGGCGAACAGCGCGATGCTGGCAACGCGCACCAGCGTCGGCGAATGCCAGGCGCGCGCGGCGAGCACGCCGACGCGACCGACGAAAGAAGCCGGCATCGGTTCGGAAGCGGCAAGGGTCACGAGTGCGTCTCGACCAGGGGAAGGAGAGGAGCGGAAAGCGAGGCTATCTGGGAATGGCCGACCTCGTCGGCGACAATGTAGAGCGGCCGCTGTTTCACTTCGGTGAAGATGCGGCCGATATATTCGCCCATCACCCCGAGGCTGATGAGCTGCACCCCGGACAGGAACAGCGTGCTGACCATGATGGTGGCGAAGCCCGGCGTCTTGACGCCGAAGAACAGCGCGTCGCCGATCAGATAGAGGCCGTAGAGAGCCGACAGCGCGGCGAGGCCGACGCCGATCAGCGACCACACGCGCAGCGGCACCATGGAGAAGGACGAAAGCCCGTCCACCGCATAGCGCAGCAGCCGGATGAAGGAGAAGGAGCTCACCCCGCTCGAGCGCTCGGCCACCTCGAAGTCGATCTCCTGCTGGCGGAAGCCGACCCAGGCGGTGATGCCCTTCATGAAGCGGTTGCGCTCCGGCAGCGCGTTGATGGCGTCGACCACGCGCCGGTCGAACAGCCGGAAATCGCCGGCTCCCTCCGGGATGTCGACTTCGCACATCAGCTTGAAGAACTGGTAGAAGCCCTGGCTGAACAGGCGCCGGGCGAGCGGGTCGGTACGGCGCGAGCGACGCACCGCCGTCACCATCTGCGCACCCTGGCTCCAGGCCTCGACCAGTTGCGGCACCACTTCCGGCGGATGCTGGAGGTCGGAATCCATCAGCACCACGATATCGCCGGTGGCGGCGCGCAGCCCGGCGGCCATGGCCGCTTCCTTGCCGAAATTGCGGGCGAATCGCAGGCCGCGCACGCCGGCGTCCCCCGCCCCGATCGCGGCGATGCGCGCAAAGCTGTCGTCGCGGCTGCCGTCGTCGACAAAGACGAATTCGCGGGCGAGATCGGGATAGACGTCGAGCGCCCGGCATATCCGCCGATGCAGTTCCTCGAGGTTGCCCGCTTCATTATAGACCGGAATGACGAGCGATATCCGCCGGGCGACCCGCTTCTCCGCCGTGCTTGCTAGGGTGCTGTGCATCATCTGGGGAATTTCCGGCGCGAAACTCAAATAGATTGAGGGGTACTTATTTGGTCCTCATTCTCAGGTAAAGTATAAATTAATTGCGATATTTTTTGGGCTCAAGAAATGGCCGTCATCCAACCTTCACCTATAGTCATCTGCGCCGACGACTACGGCCTCAGCGATGGCGTATCCGACGCCATCGAGGAACTCATCGTCCTCGGACGCCTCTCCGCCACCGGGGCGATGAGCGGCATGCCGGGCTGGCGCCGGCGCGGAGCGGGACTCGCCGGCCTGGTGCGCGCTCACCCGGCCGACATCGGGCTGCACCTTACCCTCACCGGGCAGCGCCCGCTTACCGCCGCGCATGGCTTTGCCAGCAATGACCGCCTGCCGGGCATCGGCGCGCTCACCGTGGCGGCGCTGACCCGCACGCTGCCGCTGGAGGCGGTACGGGCCGAGCTCAACGCCCAGCTCGACGCCTTCGAGGATGTGCGCGGCGCACCGCCCGACTTCCTCGACGGCCACCAGCACGCCCATATCCTGCCGGGCATACGCGGCGTGGTGCTGGAAGAGCTTGCCCGCCGCTACCCGACGCGGCCCTGGCTGCGCTCCTGCGGCGAAAAGCTGCACCTCATGGCGCGGCGGCGCATCGGCTTTGCCAAGGCGGCAGCGGTCGGCGCCTTCGATCTCGGCCTGCGCCGCGCAGCGGCGCGTGCCGGCATCGCCACCAATGACAGCTTCCGCGGCTTCTATGATTTCTCCGACCGCGTACCCTATGGCGAGGTGTTCCGCGGCAGTCTCGCCGGCGCCGCTTCCGGCGGGCGGGTGCTGGTGCATTGCCACCCCGGCCGGGTCGACGCCGAGCTGCTGGCACTCGATCCGCTCACCGCGCCGCGCGAGCGCGAGCTCGCCTATCTCGCCTCGCGCGAATGTGGCGACGACCTCGCGGCCGCCGGGGTTCGGCCGGCACGGTTCGGCGAGCTCGCGGGGAGATAGGCACCGGCCGGCAATCTTGCCGTCGCACCGGCGTTGCGCGAGGGTGACGCTTGGTCAGCGCCGGAGTGCCTCCATGTCGCGCATCGCTGCGGTCGTTCTCGTCCCGCTCCTCGCTGTCGCGGTGCCGGCGGCGGCCCAGTCGCTGCGAGAGGGCGAGACCCTGAGCTCGATCAGCGTGGCGCCGGTCGCCACGCCGCATCCGGTGCGCGGAGCCGACGGACGCATCCATCTCGCCTATGAGCTGTTGGTCGCCAATCCGACCCGCCTCTTCGTCACGCTCGACAAGGTCGAGGCGATCTCGCCCGACGGCGCCGGCCTCGCCACGCTTGAGGGCGAGCGGCTCGTAGCGATGATGCAGCGCTTCGGCGGCACCGGCCCCACCCTCGCCCCCGGCACCACCGCCACGGTATTCATCGATGCCAGCCTGCCGTCCGGCGCGCCGGTGCCGGCGCAGATCGCGGCGAGGATCGGCGCCACCCGGCAGGCGGCCGACGCGGACGGCAAGCCGGTGCCGATCCCGGCCGATTCACCGGTGCCGGCCCGCTACGGCTTCACCACCGCCGCGGTGGCCGTCGGCAAGGAGGCGGTGGTGATCCGGCCGCCGCTGCGCGGCAAGGGCTGGGTGGCGGTCAATGGCTGCTGCGACGCCATCACCTCGCATCGCGGGGCAGTGATGGCGGTGAACGGGCTGCTGCGCGTGCCGGAGCGGTTCGCCATCGACTGGGTGAAGCTCGACGCCGAGGGCCGCCTGTTCAAGGGCGAGCCGGGCGCGCTCGGCAGCTACGCCTATTACGGCGCGCCGATCCACGCGGTGGCGGATGGCACGGTGGTCAATCTCTATGACGACGCGCAGGAGCAGGTGCCCGGCCGGCCGGCCACGGGCATCACCACCGCCAATATCGGCGGCAACATGCTGGTGACCGACATCGGCGGCGGCAATTTCGCCTTCTACGCCCATTTGCAGCGCGGCAGCCTCCGGGCGAAGCTCGGCGACAGGGTCAAGGCCGGCGAGGTGATCGGCCTGCTCGGCAATACCGGCAACTCGAGCGCCCCGCACCTGCATTTCCATGTGATGGACGGCTCCTCCCCGCTCGACGCCGACGGCCGCCCCTATGTGTTCGAGCGCTTCACCGGGCAGGGCGTGCTGCCGCCGGAGGAGGACGACGCCATCGAGAGCGGCCGGCCGCTGGCGATCGACACCAGCCGTCTTGCCGGCCCGCAGACGCAAACGCTGCCGCTGAACGACCAGGTCGTCGATTTCGGCGAGTGACCCTCGGGACGGCGATGCCCGAGACGCCGAGGCCTGGACGGCGACGCTCAGGAATTGACCGCCAGTTCGTCGGTGGTCGCCGGCCACGGCCGCACGCCGATCCAGGCGGCGAGATATTTCACATATTCGAGGAACAGCAGCTTTCCCGAGCCGAGCGTCCCCCACGCGCCGGGGCGCGCGACGGTTCCCGCCACCGGATAGGGCAGCAGCTCGATGCCCGGCATCGCCCGCTCCATCTCCACCAGCGCCCGCGGCATGTGCCAGCCGGAGGTGACGATGATCAGCGAGCGGAAGCCGAGGCGATGCGCCCACTGCGCCGCCTCGATGGCATTGCCGCGGGTGTTGAGCGCCGAGCGGCCAAGCTCGGCGCAGCAATCCAGCACCGCCTGCGCCACCGGCACGGTGCGGCCGATCTCCACCAGCGTGGTCTCCGGGTGCACGCCGGTGATCAGCAGCCGGCGCCCGCGGCGGGCGGCGAGCAGGCTGGCGGCCTCCGCCACCCGGTCGGCGCCGCCGGTCAGCACGACGATGCCGTCGGCGGTGCGCCCGGTGCGGTCTTCCGGCCCCGCGATGAGCAGCAGGAACACCAGGAACCCGGCGAGCAGCAGCGCCAGCGCCGCCGTCACCAGCCAGGCGGCCAGCGTCACCAGTCGCCCGACGGGATTCGGGCCGGCCGGCGCGTCCCAGTCGGACGGCGCTGATTCGCGATCGATCACAGGCAAGTCATCCAGCTTACGTCACCCGGCCTACGTCACCCGGCTTCAACAACCCGCTCACGCTACCTAGCTTATGCCACGCAGCGTCCGGTACACGGTGATGCGGGACGTCACTGCCGTGACCAGCGCCACCAGCACCGACGAGCCCAGAATACCGCCATAGCCCCGAAGATCGAGCGTCATCGCCCCCATGAGCGTATCGGCCGGCGTTCCGCTGCCGATCCAGTGCGGCAGCGTGGAGACGAAAAAGAACAGCGCCATCGCCGCGCCGCCGCCGATCGCCCCGCCCTTCAGGCCCACGGCGAGGAAATGATGCTGGAAGGCGGCGGCGATGAAGCCGTCGCGGGCACCGACGAAATGCAGCACCTCGACGATGGAGCGCGCCGCATCCACCGCCGCGCGGGTGGCGAACACCACGCACAGCACGGTGGCGGCGGCGACGAGGCCGAGCACCGCGAGCCCGACCGCCACCACCGCGCGGGCGGTGGAGGACAGCCTCTGCGTCCATTGCCGGTGGTCGTCGAAACTCGCCGAGGGCACCTGCTCGGCCAGCGTCGCACGCAGCACCTCGGTCGTCTCCGGCCCGGCATCGGGCGCCAGCGTCACCACCACGAGGCGCGGCACCGGCAGGTTGGAGACGTCGAGGCCGGAGCCGAGCCAGGGCTCCAGCAGGCGGGCGGTCTCCTTCATGTCGAGCGCCCTTGCATCTGCGATCCCCGGCGTCGCCTTGGCGACGCTCACCGCCTTGCCGAGGGCCGCCTCGACATCGAGCCCGCCGCCGGGCTTCACCTGGATGGTGGTTTCGCGGGCGATGTCGGAGGTCCATTCCGACGCCACCGAGCGCACCGAGGCGACCGAGCCGATGGTGATGCCGGCCAGGAAGGTCATGATCGCCACCACCGCGACCAGCGCGCTGCCGATCACCGTCGCCGCCGGCACGATGGGGTGCGGCGTGCGCGAATGGCCGCCGGCTTCCGTCTCGCCGCGCCCGCCGGGCAGCAAGGCCCTGAGCCGCGCCATCAGGCCGCCCCGGCCGTCCCGTGTGTCGCGCACGTCACTCATAGACGGTCAGCCGTCCCTGGTTGATCACCAGCCGGCGGGCGTCGAACTGGTCCATCAGCGCGATGTCGTGGGTGGCGATCAGCACCGAGGTGCCGGTCTTGTGCAGCTCGACGAACAGCCGCAGCAGCCGGCGCGCCAGGCGCGGGTCGACATTGCCGGTCGGCTCGTCGGCCAGCAGGATCTCCGGCCGGCTGATCAGCGCGCGGGCGATCGCCGCGCGCTGCTTCTCGCCGCCGGAGAGCACCGGGGGCAGCACGTGCATGCGCTCGCCGAGGCCGACCCAGCCGAGAAGCTCGGTCACCTCGGCACGATAGCTCGCCTCCTCGCGCTCCTGCACGCGCAGCGGCAGCGCGACGTTCTCATAGGTGGTCAGGTGGTCGAGCAAGCGGAAATCCTGGAACACGATGCCGATTCGCTGGCGCAGGGACGCCACCTCATCCGGTTGCAGTGCGGCGACATCGCGGCCGAAAATGTTGATCAGCCCGCGCGTCGGCCGCAGCGACAGGAACAGGAGGCGCAGCAGCGTCGTCTTGCCGGCGCCGGAGGGGCCGGTCAGGAACTGGAAGGAATGCGGGGGAATGCCGAAGGTAACGTCCCTCAGCACCTCGGGCCCCATGCCGTAGCGAAGCCCGACATTCTCGAATCGAACCAATATGCGAATCCCTCGGCCTCGGATGACGTGCCGCCGCCGGCGACCATGCCGACCTTCTCCTAACATAGCGTGTGCGCCGGCGCCCGAAAGCCGGAAGCCGCGCGGCACGCCGCCGTCTGGACGCGGGACCTGCGCCCGGTCCATCCTGCCGGCCTCGCGAATTCGACGATCAGGAGACGCCATGAGCGATTCGGACAACGACACAAGGATGGCCCTGCCGAAGATCGAGGTGCTGTTCGACGCCGAGACCATCGCCGCGCGCAACCGCACACTGGCCGACGAGATCGTCGCCGCGCGGCCGCAGAAGCTGGTGGTGATCGCGGTGCTCAAGGGCAGCTTCGTCTTCGCCGCCGACCTGATTCGCGCCATGCACGACGCCGGGCTGGCCCCCGAGGTCGAGTTCATCACCCTCTCCAGCTACCGCGACGCCACGATCTCGGCCGGCCATGTCACCGTGCTGCGCGACATCGATACCGAGGTGCGCGGGCGCGACGTGCTGCTGATCGACGACATCCTCGAATCCGGCCGCACCCTGGCCTTCGCCAAGGACCTGCTGGCCGCGCGAGGCGCCCGGCGCGTGCTGGTCTGTGTGCTGCTGGAGAAGCCGCACAAGCGCGCGGTACAGATCGACGCCGACTTCATCGGCTTCAAATGCCCGGACTATTTCGTGGTCGGCTACGGCATGGACGTCGCCCATGCCTACCGGCAGCTGCCCTTCATCGGCTATATCCCCGAGGTCGAGGGGTAGCCGCGACCGGCCGCCGGCGCCTCAGCCGACGGCGCTGTGATGATGCCGGCACTCGCCATGGTCGGCGAGGATCTCGATCACCCGGCACGCGGCGACATGGCCGTGCGAGCAGCCCTCGACCATGCGCATCAGTTCGGCGCGCAGCGCCTCCAGGCTGGCGATGCGCCGCTCCACCTCGACGAGGCGGTCGCGGGCGATGCTGTCGGCGGCGGCGCAGGATTGCTCGGGCTCGTCCTGCAGCCTGAGCAGGGTGCGGATCGCCTCCACCTCGAAGCCGAGCTCGCGGGCATGGCGGATGAAGGCCAGCCGACGCACGTCGCCGCCATCATAGGAGCGGCGGTTGCTGCCGGTGCGCGGCGGGCTCGGCAGCAGGTCGATGCTCTCGTAATAGCGGATGGTGGGAACCTTCACCCCGCTCGCCTTGGCGGCGGCGCCTATGCTGAGACCGGCCATGGTGTGAAATCCTGAAAATCGCCTCTTGATCCTCTAGTCGCTAGAGGATGTAGCGTCGCCTTACCTGAACGGCAAGGAGGCCCGCATGTCGGCGCTCAAGCAACGCTACCGCATCGAGGGCATGGACTGCGCGTCCTGCGCCGCCAAGATCGACACCGCGGTCCGCCGGGTGCCGGGCGTCTCGGAGGTCGCGGTGTCGGTGACCGCCGGCACGATGACGATCGAGCATGCGGGCGCCGATCTGGTGCTGGTGGAAAAGCGGGTGAGCGGCCTCGGCTACGGCATCGCGCCGCTGGCGCTGGTGGTCAATGCGCCGGCAGCGGCACCGCAGGACGCGCATGCCTGCGGATGCGGCCATGACCATGGCCACGCACACGGGCACGATCACGATCATGACCATGATGGCCACCACCATGCCGGCCATGCCCATGGCGATCATGATCACAACGATCATGCCGCGCATCGGCCGTCCGGGGCGGCTGCACCGGCGGCACCCGCTGCCGCGGGCGGCCATGTGCATGTGGCGGCGGAAGCCGGCAGCTGGTGGCGCGGCGGCAAGGCGCGGCTGACGCTGGCCTGTGGCGCGGCGCTGGTGCTCGCCTATGGTGCCGGCCACCTGTGGCCGGAGGCCGACGGCGTGATCTTCTCGCTGGCGATGCTGGTCGGCCTGGTGCCGGTGGCGCGGCGGGCGATCATGGCGGCGCTCAACGGCACGCCCTTCTCCATCGAGATGCTGATGACCATCGCCGCCATCGGCGCGGTGATCATCGGTGCCGCCGAGGAGGCGGCGATGGTGGTGTTCCTGTTCCTCGTCGGCGAGCTGCTGGAAGGCGTCGCCGCCGGCCGCGCCCGCGACAGCATCCGTTCGCTCGCCGCGCTGGTGCCGAAAGTGGCGCGCCTCGTCGAGAACGGCACCACCCGCGAGGTGCCGGCCGAGCGCATCGCCATCGGCAACGTCATCCTGGTGCGACCGGGCGAGCGCATCCCCGCCGACGGCACCGTGCTCGAGGGCACCAGCTCGGTGAACGAGGCGCCGGTGACCGGCGAAAGCGTGCCGGTGACGAAAATCCAAGGCGATCCGCTATTTGCCGGCACGGTGAATGGCGAGGCGGCGCTGACCATGCGCGCCACCGCCACCAGCGCCGACAACACCATCGCCCGCGTGGTGCGGCTGGTGGAGGAGGCGCAGGAGAGCAAGGCACCGACCGAGCGCTTCATCGACCGTTTCTCGCGCTGGTACACGCCCCTCGTGGTGGCGCTGGCGGCGCTGGTGGCGGTGGTGCCGCCGCTGCTGTTCGGCGCCGGCTGGGACGAGTGGATCTACAAGGGCCTCGCCATCCTGCTGATCGGCTGCCCCTGCGCTCTGGTCATCTCGACGCCGGCCGCCATCGCCGCTGCGCTGGCCTCCGGGGCGCGGCGCGGCCTGCTCATCAAGGGCGGCGCGGTGCTGGAGAAGCTGCGCGAGGTGAAGGCCGTCGCCTTCGACAAGACCGGGACGCTCACCGAGGGCAAGCCGAAAGTCACTGATATCGTTGCCTTTTCCGACAACGAGGGCGAGGTGCTGCGCCTTGCCGCCGCGCTGGAGGCCGGCTCCACCCATCCGCTGGCGGCGGCGATCCTCGCCGCGGCCGAGGCCCGCAGCCTCGCCCCGCCGTCCGCCCAGGGTACGGGCGCCATCGGCGGCGAGGGCGTGACCGGCGCGGTCGAGGGCCGGGCGCTGTTCCTCGGCTCGCCGACGGCCGCGGCCCGGCGCGCACCGCTTGCGGCCGAGGCCCTGGCCGCCATCGAGGCGCTCAATGCCGAGGGCAAGACGGTGGCGGTGCTGGTCGCCGACGGCAGCGCGCTCGGCTTCCTCGCCATGCGCGACGAGCCGCGCGCCGATGCCGCCGGGGCACTCAAGGCCTTGGCCGATCAGGGCATTCGGACCGTCATGCTCACCGGCGACAACAGCCGTACCGCGCAGGCGGTCGGCCGCGATCTCGGCATCGAGGTACGCGCCCAGCTGATGCCGGCCGACAAGCAGCGCATCGTCGGCGAGCTGAAGGCCGAGGGTCTCGCCGTCGCCAAGGTCGGCGACGGCATCAATGATGCGCCGGCGCTCGCGAGCGCCGATATCGGCATCGCCATGGGCGGCGGTACCGACGTGGCGCTGGAGACGGCAGACGCCGCCGTGCTGCACGGGCGGGTGGCCGATGTCGGAGCGATGATCGACCTGTCGCGGCGGACCATGGCCAATATCCGCCAGAACATCACCATCGCCTTGGGATTGAAGGCGTTTTTCCTCGTCACCACCATTGCCGGCATCACCGGCCTGTGGCCGGCCATCCTCGCCGATACCGGCGCGACGGTGCTGGTGACGGCCAATGCGCTGCGGCTGCTGCGCCGCGCCTGACGGGCGAGTGCTTGCGTGCTTCGAGGCCAGCCTGCGGCTGGCACCTCAGCATGACGGGGTCGCCTTTACGGGGGATCCCCCGCCTTCGTCATCCTGAGGTGCCCGGCCCAGCCGGGCCTCGAAGGACGCAGGACCGGACGGCCGCGTCGCCTTACCCCTTCGCCAGTTGCTTCAGCCAGCGCCGTGCCTGCGCGCGCACATTCTTCGGCGCGGTGCCGCCATAGGAGACGCGGCTCGCCACCGATTTCGACACCGACAGCACGCCGAACACATCGGCGGTGATGCACGGCTCGACGCTCTGCATCTCTTCCAGGCTAAGCTTATGCAATGGCTCGTCTTTCCCGCTCGCCAGCGCGACGATGCGGCCGGTGGCGTGATGCGCCTCGCGGAACGGCAGGCCGAGCACCCGCACCAGCCAGTCGGCAAGATCGGTGGCGGTGGAATAGCCGGAGCCGGCGGCGTTCCTCATCTTCTTCTCGTCCGGCACCATGTCGCGCACCATGCCGGCAGTCGCCGCGACCATCAGCGAGAGGGTGGCGAGGGCGTCGAAGGCGCCTTCCTTGTCCTCCTGCATGTCCTTGGCATAGGCGAGCGGCAGACCCTTCATCACCATCAGCAGGCCCGAGAACGCCCCGGCGATGCGGCCGATCTTGGCGCGCACCAGCTCGGCGGCGTCGGGATTGCGCTTCTGCGGCATAATCGAGGAGCCGGTGGTGAAGCGGTCCGACAGCTTCAGCAGACCCACCAGCGGCGAGGTCCAGATGACGATTTCCTCAGCAAAACGAGTGAGATGCATCGCACAGATCGAGGCGGCGGCCAGCGTCTCCAGCACGAAATCGCGGTCGGAGACGGAATCGAGCGAGTTCGCCGTCGGCCGGTCGAAGCCGAGGCTCAAAGCGGTGGCGAAACGATCGATCGGGAACGAGGTGCCGGCCAGCGCGGCGGCGCCGAGCGGGCATTCGTTGAGCCGCGCGCGGGCGTCGCGGAGCCGGCCGCGGTCGCGCCCGAGCATCTCGACATAGGCGAGGAGATGATGGCCGAAGGTGACGGGCTGGGCGGTCTGGAGATGGGTGAAGCCGGGCATCACCGTGCCGGCATGCTCCAGCGCTCTCTCGCTAAGAGCCTGCTGCAGATCGACAATCTGCGTGTCCAGCGTGTCGATCGTGTCGCGGACATAGAGCTTGAAATCCGTCGCCACCTGGTCGTTGCGCGAGCGGGCGGTGTGCAGGCGGCCCGCGGGGGCGCCGAGCAGGGTCGCCAGCCGGGATTCCACATTCATATGAATATCTTCCAGCGAACGCTGGAAGGTGAAGCTGCCCGCCTCGATCTCTGACAGGATCGTGTCTAGACCGCCGACAATGTTTTCGGCATCTGAAGCCGTGATGATGCCCTGTGCCGCCAGCATGGAAGCGTGCGCCTTGGAACCGGCGATATCCTGCGCATATAGACGCTGGTCGAATCCGATGGAGGCGTTGATCTCCTCCATGATCGCGTCCGGTCCGCTCTCGAACCGGCCGCCCCACATCTTGTTGCTCATGCTCACTTTTCTCCGCGAGGCCGGCCATGACCGAACGACCTGACCCTCTCGATCCGGCGCATTCGGCGGCGGGTCGCGGGAGAGGCGGACGGCTTGCCCTTTATGCCGCCGCCGCCCTTGTGCTGGGCGCGGCCGCCGGGTTGGCAGGCGTATACGGGATCGGAGGGGGGCTGCGCAACGCCGATGCGCCGGCGCTCGCCACCGCGCCGTCCGGCCAGACCGACGCCGTGTCCGGCCAGGTGTATGGTCAGACCGGTCAGGTGTACGATGAGCCCAATCCGGCGGCCGGGATGTGCAGTCAGGCCAGCGAGACCGCGCGCAAGATTTCCGGCCTCGCCAGGGGCGAGCTCGCCGCCTTCGCCCCGACCCTGAAACCGACCCGGATTCCCGACCTCGCCATCCTCGCTCCCGACGGCTCGCCGACCCGGCTCGCCGATGTCGGCGGCGGCGGATTGCGGCTGGTGAACATCTGGGCGACCTGGTGCGTGCCCTGCCGCACCGAGATGCCGGCGCTCGACAGGCTGCAGGCCGAGCGCGGCGGCAACGGCTTCGAGGTGGTCGCGGTCAATATCGACACCCGCGATCCCGCCAAGCCGAAGCGCTTCATGGAGGAGGCGGGCATCCGCAACCTCGCGCTCTATACCGACCCCAAGGCGCAAGCCTTCCAGGACCTGCGCGCGGTCGGGCGCGGCTTCGGCCTGCCGACCACCCTGCTGGTCGATGCGCAGGGCTGCGAGATCGGCCACATTGCCGGCCCGGCGGAATGGGCGAGCCCGGATGCGCTGGCGCTGATCGACGCGGCCAAGGCAGCCTATGCCAATCCCTGACGACCGGGCGCCCCCGCTGAACCGGCGCGACCTCATGGCGCTGCTGGCGCTTTTCGCCGGGGGAGACATCGTCGGCCCCGCAGCGGCGCAGGAGGCGCCATGGGTGCTGCCGCTGTGGCCCGGCGAGCCGCCCGGCGGCGGTGGCCCGCAGGGCGTGCCCGAGATTGGCAAACGCGGGGCAGTGCGCAATCTCGCGCGGCCGACATTGACGCTGTTCCTCCCCGAGCGCTCCGCCGGGACGGCGGTGCTCATCGCCTCCGGCGGCGGCTACCGGCGGATGGAGGACGGCAAGGAGGCGCTGCCGGCGGCACGCTGGCTTGCAGCGCGCGGCCATGCGGCGGCGGTGCTCGACTATCGCCTGCCCGGCGAGGGCTGGGGCGCCGGGCCGGAGGCGCCGCTGCAGGATGCGCGACGGGCGCTCAGGCTGCTGAATGCCGGCGCGGCGCTGCCGGGCATCCACCGGGTCGGCGTGCTCGGCTTCTCGGCCGGGGCGCATCTCATGGCGCTGGCCGCAGGCAATGCCCCGATGGGCGGCTATTCCGCCGTCGACGCGGCCGACGCGACGCCGGCGCGGGCGGAACTCGCGGCGCTGATCTACCCGGTCCTCAGCCTGGCCCCCGATCTGCGCCCGACCTCGGCGCAGCGCATGCTGGTCGGCCGGCATCCCGCGCCGGCGGAGGCAGCGAAGTGGTCGGCCGAGACCTATGTCGATGCGCATTATCCGCCGACCTTCCTCGTGCAGGCCGCCGACGACCCGATCAGCGATCCGCGGCAGGCACCGCTGATGGCGCAGGCCTGCGCACGCGCCGGCGTGCCGGCGGAACTCCATATGCTGGAGAGCGGTGGCCACGGCTTCGGCATGGGACGGCCCGGCACGCCTGGCGCCGCCTGGCCGGACTGGTTCGCCGCCTGGCTGGGGCACCTGCCGTGACGCGGCCGAGCCGCGCCGAATCGGGTGGTGCGGCAGCGAGCCGGAGGCTATGAGGATCGCGCCCGTGACGCCGCGCCCCGGCGACGCCGCGGCATTCGCCTGCCCCCGGAGTGCCCGATGCCCCAATTATCCCCCCGCCCCGGCCCGCTGCCGATGGGCCCGCTCGACTGGGCGCTGCTGGTTCTCCTCTCGGTGATCTGGGGCGGTTCCTTCTTCTTCGGCAAGGTCGCCATCGCCGAGGTCCCGCCGCTGACCATGGTGCTGTCCCGCGTGGCGATCGGCGCGCTGACCGTCCATGCGATCGCCCGCCTCGGCGGCATCCACGTGGAGCTCGACCGCCGGCTCGCCGGCCAGTTCGCCTTCATGGCGCTGATCGCCAATGTGATCCCCTTCGGCCTGATCGCCTGGTCACAGCAGCACATACCGAGCGGCCTGTCCTCCATCCTCAACGCCGCGACGCCGCTGTTCACCGTGCTGGTGGCGCAGGCCTTCACCCGCGACGAGAAGCTGACCGCCGGCCGGCTCGCCGGCGTGCTGGTCGGCTTTCTCGGCGTGGCGGTGATGATGGGTCCGGCGCTGCTCGGCCGGCTGGGCGGGCATGAACTGCCGGCGCAGCTGGCCGCCATCGGCGCGACGATCTCCTACGCCTTTGCGGCGGTCTACGGGAAGCGCTTCCGCCACCTGCCGCCGCTCGGCGTCGCCATGCTGCAGCTCGCCGCGGCGAGCCTCTGGCTGCTGCCGGTGGTCCTGGTGCTCGATGCGCCCTGGCGGCTGCCGATGCCCTCCCCGCACGTGATCGGCGCGCTGGCCGGGCTGGGGGTGCTCTCCACCGGCATCGCCTACATCATCTTCTTCCGCATCCTCGGGCGGAACGGGGCGACCAATATCTCGCTGGTGACCTTCCTGGTGCCGGTGAGCGCCATCCTGCTGGGGGCGCTGGTGCTCGGCGAGGCGCTGGAGCCGCGCGAGCTCGCCGGCTTCGCGCTGATCGCGCTGGGGCTGGCGGCGATCGACGGCCGGCCGGCGCGGGCGCTGATGCGGCGGCCGAACGCGTAGAGGCAAGGGTTGCTGCGGGGGTAGGCAGCCGGTCCGAATGGGCCATCATGGCCGGATTTATCCCGGCGGCCGGGAAGTCCTGCGTCCTTCGAGGACCGGCTTTGCCGGGCACCTCAGGATGACGCCCGTTTCTCCGAAATCAAAGGAGACCGTCATGCTGAGGTGCCGGCCGAACGGCCGGCCTCGAAGCACGCAGGCCCCTCGCGCCGCCCGCGCCCGAGATGGCCGGCTGGCGCCGCGTCGTGAGGGAGAATGGCACCGTCCTGAACAGACCCGCCCCCGGCATGACACCCGCCCGAACGCGAAAAACCCTCCCCGGCGGGGCCGCCGGAGAGGGCAAGTCGGACGGTCGGCCCGGAGGCGGACCCGTTTCGCAACGGCACCGCCTGGGGGTCGGCCGCCCCCCTAAACACGCCGCCTCAGAACTGCGCCGTCTCGGTCGAGTCCTGCATCGCCGTGGTGGCGCTCATGCCGGCGGTGAGCGCGGTGGCGATGGCGTCGAAATACGAGGTGCCGACCTCGCGCTGGTGGCGCGTGGCGGTGAAGCCCTGCTTCTCGGCGGCGAACTCCGCCTCCTGCAGCTCCGAATAGGCCGCCATGCCCTCCGCCTTGTAGCGGCGGGCGAGGTCGAAGGTGGTGAAGCTCACCGAGTGGAAGCCGGCGAGCGTGATGAACTGGTACTTGTAGCCCATCGCGCCGAGCTCGGCCTGGAAGCGCTTCATCGCCGCCCGGTCCATGTGCTTGGCCCAGTTGAACGAGGGCGAGCAATTATAGGCCAGCATCTTGCCCGGATGCACCTTGTGCACGCCTTCCGCGAAGCGGCGGGCGTCGTCGAGGCTCGGGGTCGAGGTCTCGCACCACAACAGGTCGGCATAGGGCGCATAGGCGACCGCGCGGGCGATGCCGGCCTCGAAGCCGCCCTTCAGCCGGTAGAAGCCTTCCGCCGTGCGCTCGCCGGTGATGAAGGGCGCATCCGCCTCGTCGATGTCCGAGGTGATGAGGCGGGCGGCCTCCGCATCGGTGCGGGCCATGATCACGGTGGGCACGCCGAGCACGTCGGCGGCGAGGCGGGCGGCGTTCAGGGTGCGGATGAACTGCCGCGTCGGCACCAGCACCTTGCCGCCGAGATGGCCGCATTTCTTCTCGGACGCGAGCTGGTCCTCGAAATGCACCGACGCCGCGCCGGCCTCGATCAGCGCCTTGGTCAGCTCATAGGCGTTGAGCTGGCCGCCGAAGCCGGCCTCGGCATCGGCGATGATCGGGACGATATAGTCGGTCTTCGCGTCCGACTTGCCCTCGCAGCGCTCCAGCGTCTGGATCTGGTCGGCGCGCATCAGCGCCTTGTTGATGCGGCGGACCACCGCCGGCACGCTGTCGACCGGGTAGAGGCTCTGGTCCGGGTACATGTCGCCGGAGGAATTGCCGTCGGCGGCGACCTGCCAGCCCGAGAGATAGATCGCCTCCAGCCCGCCCTTCACCTGCTGCACCGCCTGGTTGCCGGTATAGGCGCCGAAGGTGGGCAGGAAGTCGCGCTCGTGCAGCAGCTCCCACAGCTTGCGGGCGCCGTGCTGGGCCAGCGTGTGCTCGACGCGGATCGAGCCGGCGAGCTTTTCCACATCGGCCTGGGTGAAGGTGCGGACGATGCCGGCCCAGCGGTCCGGCGCCCAGTGCGGCGCGGGGAAGGGCTGGGTCTGGTCGGGGCGGGCGGCGGGGCGGGCGGTATCGAGCATGGTCGGGTCCTCGGCGGTAAAGTCTTTACAGTCGGAAGAAAGGTTCGAAGATCGGCGGCCCGTGCTTGTGTCGACGGACGGGACATCAGCCCGCCCGTTGCATCGGGAAAGGAACGGGACATCCGCCCGTTCGCGCGCGGTTTGGCGGCGATGGCGACGGCTCAGCGGCCGGCGCGGCGCATATAGGTGGCGGCCACCATCGGCTCGCTGCCGGTGAGGCCGGCGAGCGGGCTGCCTTCCGGCAGCGCGAAGCTGTGCCGGCCCATGCGGTGCAGGATGGAGAAGCCCTTGGCGGCGAGACCGTCCTTCAGATAGACGCGGCCGATCTCCTCGGCGTCCTGGCCTATGATGGTGATGAACTCTTCGCTGTCGGTCGGATGGGTGTGGGGGCTACGCATTGTGGTGCTCCGTGCTTTGATGGTGTAAAGTTTTCACACTCGACACGTCGAGGCAAGTTTTATAAGTAAATCAGCATGTTAAGCGGAAAACGCCTGTAAAGATTCCGGGCGTGGTTTGTAAAGGGAGCAAAGCGGCGATGGCGGCGGACGATCCCCAGGTCGGCGGGCGCATCCAGCGGCTGCGACGCCAGCGGCAGGTCTCGCAGGCGGAGCTGGCGAGCGCGCTCGGCATTTCGGCGAGCTATCTCAACCTGATCGAACACAATCGCCGGCGCATCACCGTGCCGCTGCTGCTCAAGCTCGCCGGCTTCTTCGGCATCGAGCCGGGCGAGCTGGTGGAGAGCGACGAGACCCGCCTCGTCGGCGACCTGATGGAGCTGTTCGGCGACGACGTGTTCGCCGATTCGGCGCTGACCAACCAGGATGTGCGCGATCTCGCCGCCTCCAACCCGGCGGTGGGGCGCGCGGTGGTGCGGCTCTACGACCAGTTCCGCGCCCTGCGCGGCGCGCGGGCCGGCGGCGCCGGGGCGGGCGGCGGCGAGCCGGGCGGGCAAATGGCGACGGGGCAGCTGGCGGCGGGGCAGATGTCCGGCGGCCATCCCGCCACCGACGCGGTCTCCGACTTCATCCAGGCCAATGCCAACCACTTCCCGACGCTGGAGAGCGCGGCCGAGCGGGTGCGCGGCGATATCGACGCCGAGCCGGATTCCTTCGAATCCGGGCTGCGCTCCTACCTGTTCAACGTGTTCGGCCTGAACTGGCTCACCGCGAACCTGCCGGCCGGCATCGCTCGGCGCTACGACCCGGAGCGGCGCGAGATCCTCACCGCCGAGGTGCTGGACCCCGCCTCCGCCACCTTCGCGGTGGCGCACCAGATCGGCCTACTCGCCGCCGGGGCGGAAATGGACCGGCTGATCGAATCGAGCGACCTGCCGGCCGACGCGCCGGTGGTGGCGCGCAACGCCCTCGCCTCCTATTTCGCCGGCGCGCTGATCATGCCCTACGAGCCGTTCCTCAAGGCCTGCCGCGAGATGCGCTACGATATCGAGCGCATCCAGCGCCGCTTCCGCACCAGCTTCGAGCAGGTGTGCCACCGCATGACCACGCTGCAGCGGCCGGGTCAGGCCGGGGTGCCGCTGCACCTCATCCGCACCGACATAGCCGGCAACATATCCAAGCGCTTCTCGCTGTCGGGCATCCGCATCTCCCGCCATTCCGGCGCCTGCCCGCGCTGGAACGTCTATTCGGCGTTCCTCAACCCGGAGCGGATCAACGTACAGGTCAGCCAGATGCCGGAGGGCCAGCGCTATTTCTGCATCGCCCGCTCCTATGCACGCGGCGGCCACGGCTACCAGGCGCCGCGCCGGCACCTCTCCATCGGGCTCGGCTGCCACATCGCCCATGCCGGCAGCCTGGTCTATTCCGACGGGGTGGACATTTCCGATCCCGGCCAGGCGGTGCCGATCGGGGTCGGCTGCCGCATCTGCCCGCGGCTCGACTGCGAGCAGCGCGCGCATCCGCCCGCCGATCACCATTTCATCCAGAACGAACGCGACCGGGCGGAGAGCTTCTACGCGCCGGTGCCGGCGGGACGGCTGATGCGCTGACGCCCACGGCCGGGCATGGGCCGGAACAGGGAGAGCGCGTCATGGCGACGATGAAGGTGGAGCTGAGGAGCGTCGAGGGCACGCAGGCGGCGATGGGCTGGGCCGGCGGCCATACGCTCAGCGTCGACCGCGCGGCGGGCGTCGCCGGCGGCATGGGGCTCGGCTTCAATGGCGGGCAATTGCTGGCGCTCGCCATCGGCGGCTGCTTCTGCAACGACCTGCATTACGTCGCCCACGCCATGGGGGTCACGCTGACCAAGGTGACGGTGAGCGTCGCGGTGGATGTCGACGGCACGCCGCTGCTGGCGACCGCCGCGCGGATATCGGCGAGCGTGCGCGCGCTGCCGGAGGGGACCGACACCGCGGAGATCATCCGCCGCGCCTTCGCCGATTCGACGGTGGGAAACTCGGTGCGGCGGGGGATGAGCGTGGAGATGGCGGACGGGTGAAGCGGGAGGCGGATGACCTCGTCGATGTCGGGCCTACCGGCCGGAGGGCGCCTGGCGGCGTCCCTCCCTTCAACGGGTCGGGACCGGCTTCTCGCCGCGATAATCGTAGAAGCCGCGCTGGGTCTTGCGGCCGAGCCAGCCGGCCTCGACATATTTCACCAGCAGCGGGCACGGACGGTACTTCGAATCGGCCAGCCCCTCGTGCAGCACCTGCATGATCGACAGGCAGGTATCCAGCCCGATGAAATCGGCCAGCTGCAGCGGCCCCATCGGGTGGTTGGCGCCGAGCCGCATCGCGGTGTCGATGGCGTCGACCGAGCCCACGCCCTCGTAGAGCGTGTAGATCGCCTCGTTGATCATCGGCAGCAGGATGCGGTTGACCATGAAGGCCGGGAAATCCTCCGACACCGCATAGGTCTTGTTGAGCCGGGTGACGAAGCCCTTGGAGGCCTCGAAGGTCTCGTCCTCGGTGGCGATGCCGCGCACCAGCTCGACGAGCTGCATGATCGGCACCGGGTTCATGAAATGGATGCCGATGAAGCGCTCCGGCCGGTCGGTGGTGGCGGCGAGCCGGGTGATCGAGATCGACGAGGTGTTGGTGGCGAGGATCGCCTCCGGCTTCAGATAGGGGCAGACCGCGGCGAAGATCTTGCGCTTGACCTCCTCCTTCTCCACCGCCGCCTCGATGATGAGGTCGGCGTCGGCGAGGTCGGCGCTGTTGTCGGAACCGCTGATGCGGGCGAGCGCCGCCAGCTTCTCGCCTTCCGAATACAGGCCCTTGGCGACCTGGCGGGTCATGTTGCCGTTAATGGTGGCAAGCCCGGACCGGATGCGGTCGGCTTCGAGATCGTTGACGATCACGTCGTAGCCGGCGAGCGCGCAGACATGCGCGATGCCGTTGCCCATCTGTCCGGCACCGATAATGCCGATGCGCTTGATCTCGAAACCCATCACCTTCGCCCGTTTCCGCCCGCAGCCTTCAGAGGCGGGATATGCAATATATCCCGCCCCGGAGCTTTTACCTTATGTATTTGCTTTTGCCTCGGGTATTCGCCTCGGCCGCGTGTCTCAGCCTGCCGCCTTCACCTTGGCGATTTCGGCGGTCAGCTCGGGCACCACCTGGAACAGGTCTCCGACGAGGCCGTAATCAGCGACCTGGAAGATCGGCGCCTCCTCGTC